>JBDTEI010000237.1:0-2815 GCA_039922675.1 Microcoleus sp. | reverse complement strand
AGGAAGTCCCAAGGAATTATTTTATCGGATTTTACTCCAATTTGTTTGAACAATAAAGATGAAGTAATGCCGTAAGTCCCAACCCATTCTATTTGCTTGTTATTCAACAATTTCGCTAGGAAATAGTTGCGGTATTTATTGCGCCAAGTTTTTGTGGCAATAGATTCAGCAAATACAGCGATGGTTCTAATTTTATTTTCGAGTGCCCAATTAAAAATGTCTGGAATAGTCGTCCGCATGACTAAATGAGTCGGATTTTGCTCGGCAATTAATTGGATCATTTTTGGGGCATCAATTTTGTGATTAAATCCGCAACCGATCGCCCGCACGCCGTTTTCTAGAACCACATCTTCAAATTTTGGTGTCATGCAGCAAATAACGGTTACTGACTCCGCTCGTTTTGCCATCTCGGTAACGGCATCAACCGAATATTTTTGAGCGTAGTAGTTTTCGCTTCCCCCTTGCGCCAAGCGCTCAAAGGCTTCTGCGTAATCGCCCCCATACTGAACTATGACTAAGCGCATGTTCCTCTACTCTGGTTGTATAGCATTCAATACGACTTACAGTGCCAAAGATTGGTAGTCAGGTTAATATGGACGGTTTGATGTACCGCCACGACGGCACTGTTAATTTTATTCTGTTTCATTCCTATTATAAAGAGTCTCGGCAATAGGCACGTCTCTACAGAGAGGCAGCAGTCGCTTTGTATCGTGGGTTTCAGGCTAATTTTATCTAAATTTTTATGAGAGGGCGTGCAGGTAGGATGCGGGAATTAACCCCGACTTGATATGTAGAAATACTGTCCCCTGCAATTTGAACTCCGAAGTTGAGAGTGGCACTCACATAGCATATTGGAGGGGATAGGGGCGGAATTTGACGTTGAATTTCACAAACCATTACAATCTCTGGTCTTGCTACGCTCAGTAAGCCAAAGTTTCTAAAGTTTCCCGCAGATAGGAGCGAACCTGCTGATCGATCGTGACATTTTGCTGCTGGCTCTCAAAATTGAGTTCTAGCTGCCAGCGTTGAAATCCTGAACTTGCGCCGATCGCAGATTTGAGACTGCCCCAGATTTCAGAATCTTCGCAAAGCTCGATCGGCTCTGCTGCTTGAGGTTGTTGTGCGATCGGTAGATAATTCGCCATATTGTTATACCTCTGTTTTAATCCCCTGTAAGGATTGAAAGCTTACCTTGACTCTCTCTATTATAGATTCTTCTCTCCAAATAGCCAATCTAAAATATCCACCACTTGCGATTTAAAATTAAATATTAAGACTATTAATAATTTCAATCTGAGCCGGGCATTACCTATTTTTTTACCAGCATACATCTGTCGAAAGTAAAGTAGCTTAAAATACATTTCTGTCCATCTTAATTTTTTATTTCACTTTTCGATCGACTGTTGGGGTAGGGATGTAGCACCGTGGGTGTCAGCAGGTTCCGGGTTGACAATACTGCTGGGTGACGAATTCCGTATTGCTTCTGCTGGTGGCATTGACTCTGCGGGTGCAGCCGGAGTGACAGTTGTCTCGCCCGCGAAAGTCGGCAAAAGTCGATCGACTTGCCAACTGGCGATCGTAAAATCCTGCCTAATTTTTTCTAAAACATGAGGCTTTGTCGCTGCAAATTCTGATTCCGCTGTCAGCAAAACAGCCATGACACTAGCAGACACCTGCAAAAATAAATTGCTAGCTAAAAAAGCAGAAGCCGCCAACAACAATCCAGCCCAGCGCCAGGAAGGAGGAAACGGAGCCACCCCAGCAGCGAGGGGAGCAAATCGGTATAGCTGCCACAAAATTACTGCCAGCAAAACAGCGATAAAAAAAGCGATAACTTGATTTAAATTAGTTTTAAACCGAGTCAGAATCCGCTGCTGCAAAGAAGTTAACTTCTGCGGTTTCACCGCCACAACTAAAATACTAAAAATGTAAAAAGGGCGGAACCACTGCATCCACAGCACAGGAGCAATACCTGCTACAGCCACTAAAAACACTTCTAACCAGACAGGGAGTATGGGAGAACCTACTGCGAGTCCCAGCAAGCACAGTCCCAATAAAATCGGCAGTGCAGCCGCCCCCGAAAGGTGAATCCACAAGAAAGGCTCAGACCAAAAAGAACGCATATCGATTGGATATTTAAGAATTGAGATTTTGGATTGAGGATTTAAAGAGTGAAACTTTAAAATTCAAGGCAGGTGATTAGCCTGCCTTGAATCCAAAATCCTCAATCCCAAATTCCAAATTATGCCGAGAGAGTCCGGCGCTTAGTCACCATGCGGTAGGCTTCAATAATATCGCCATCCGCCCAGTCGCTAAACCCGCTCAAGGAAATACCGCATTCAAAGCCAGTATTGACTTCCTTGGCATCTTCCTTCATCCGTTTGAGGGAGTCGAGGACACCTTCGTAAACGACATTGTTGCCGCGGCGCACCCGAACCTTACAGTTACGGACGACCTTGCCAGAGAGTACCATACATCCAGCGACGGCCCCGCGACCGATCGCGAATACAGCACGCACTTCCACTTGACCCAGAGGTTCTTCCACCAGTTCGGGTTCCAGCAAGCCTTCCATCGCCCCTTGAATATCATCCAAGAGGTTGTAGATGATGCTGTATTCCCGCACGTCTACACCAGCTTGGTCGGCCGCTTGGCGAGCGCCGGTGGCGAGATTGGTATTGAACCCGATAATCACACCATTACTGGCGGCGGCGAGGTCAATATCCGTTTCTGTGATTTCCCCAGGAGCAGATAGCAGCAGTCGGAGTTGAACTTCTTTTTGAGGAAGTTGAGTCAGAGCGCCGACAATTGCTTCGAG
>JBDTEI010000236.1:0-17003 GCA_039922675.1 Microcoleus sp. | reverse complement strand
GACGAGAAAACCGTGCGAGCAATGGATGTTTTGGCTCCGAATATTGGGGAAATTATCGGCGGTTCCCAGCGGGAAGAACGGCTGGATGTGTTGGAGCGGCGCATGGAAGCGCAGGGCATGAATAAGGAGGAATTGTGGTGGTATTTGGATTTGCGCCGCTACGGTACTGTGCCTCACGCTGGCTTTGGTTTGGGGTTTGAGCGGTTGGTGCAATTCATGACGGGAATGGGGAATATTCGCGATGTAATTCCGTTTCCCAGAGCGCCTTTGACTATTGATTTTTAGCGTCAAAACAGAAACGTAGACGGCGGTTGAAACCGCGCCTACAAGAACGAAGTCCGCCTCCGCGGACTGAAGACAATAACATAATTCCCTGGTTCCCAGGCTCTGCCTGGGAAACCAGATCCAGAGGCTCTGCCTCGCCTGGAAAAAAGGAGGCAGAGCCTCCGGATCTGCGTTACCAGGCAGAGCCTGGTAACGAGTAAAATCTTCACAGCGCGTTCTTTAACCCGCGCACCATCCGGGTTTGGTCTGTATAGACGCGGTTTCAACCGCCCGGTCTTCTAAGCATTAATTAGATCAGCCAGATCAGGGGAAAGAAAGAAGTGGGGAAATAGTAAAGTCTCTAAATAGTGAAAGTTTATTCCATAAAGTTTTTTAATTTCTTTGATTTGTCCAATAATCTGCTCCTTATTGATACTATGATTGCTTTTAATTCCCACAATCATTATATTCTTACTCGTATGTTCAGCAGCTATAAACTCAAAAACCTTAGTCTTATAGCCAGACAATTCAAGTAAAAGCGCTCTTAATCCATCAGTCACTATTTCCGATTGCCTCTCCAGCAAAATACCAGACTTCAGAAGATCCTTCAAAACTATATTAGGATGAATCTGTTTCCTAACTTGCTTGTGGCAGCATGGTGCTAGGATAATTAAAGAAGAATCAGACTGTATCCCTTTATAAATTGCATCATCTGTTGCAGTATCGCAGGCGTGAAGTGCGATGGTTATGTCTGATTTTTCTGCGCTATAGTTACTGATGTTTCCTTGGTTAAAATGTAACTTTTCAAAATTAACTGATTGGGCAACAGAGTTACAAAAATCTACTAAATGTATTCTGCTTTCTATACCGATAACTGATGCTTCTTTGTCTAAAATATTGTTCAGAAAATCATATATTGCGAAGGTTAAGTATCCCTTACCCGAACCCATGTCAACTACAGAGATATGACTTTTTTCTGCCAATCCTGATGATTCAACTAAGCCATGTATGATTTCCACAAACTTATTTATCTGTCTGAACTTATCTTCCATCGTTTTTACGACATTACCTTGACTATTGGTAATGCCTAATGCTCTGAGATATACATTATTTTCGGATTCAATATACCGTTTCTTCCTGTGATCGTGTTCCTGCGGAGTCGTATCAACAGGATTGGTAAAAGTGGGCTTAATAAAATGAAGTTTAGGATTTTGATCTTTGCCATATTCAAGTTGAACATCTTGCTTGATCGAGAATAATCTAATACTCATAAAGTCACTGCCAGTCAGGGTTTTGATTAAATTTACTCCCTCTTCGATTGGGTAATTTTTGACTATTTCTTTAGTTTTGTAACTATAGGTAAAAGAAAGTTTTATGCTTGATTTAAATTGTACGATTCTCACAATAATTTTATTTAAACCGTCTTCTCCTCCTCTATATTTTCCTAAAGTTAATCTGATGAATTCTTGACTTTCTATACTAGAACCTAGAATTAACTCGAATTGCTCTTGCGTGTTGATATTCATTATATTATTCATTAGCCGTAAGGTTCGTCATCGAAAATTTACAAATTAGATTCACAATCTCACAGTGACGCACCACACAATAGTCTGGTGCGTCACACGAATCATCGATTAAGTCGCCGACGGAATTGTGATATCAACAGATTGCACTTTTACCGCAGTTCCCAAACTCGATAGTGGCGGTTGAATTGCCGCAGTATTTCCTACTACTAATGTAACCAAATTCTCCGGCTTTAAGTAATTCTTAGCTACGCGCTGCACGTCAGCAATTGTGGCTGCTTCGACGCTATGACGGTAGCGAAAAATGAAATCTTCGGGATAACCGTAGTATTCGTACCGCATTAGTCGCGACAAAGTTTGACTGGGATTTTCAAATTTGAAGATGAAAGAATTGAGGGTGGAATCTTTCGCAAAAGCTAATTCTTCGGCGGTAATTGGTTCGGTGCGGATACGATCGATCTCAGCGCGAATTGCCTTGATAAACGGTACTGTCGTGTCCGATCGCGTTTGGCCTCCAGCCACAAACACCCCGGGATAGTCATATCTCGGGCTCCAAGAAGCGTATACTGAATAAGCTAAGCCTTGGCGCGATCGCACATTATTGAACAAACGCCCGCCAAAACCGTTCAAAACCCCGTTCATCACGTCCAAAGCAGCGTAATCAGGACTGTTGAGCATTCCGCCCAAATGTCCCATCTGCACGTAACTTTGACTCAATTGTGGCTGGTTTACAAAAAATACGCCGCCGCTTTTTGTTGGGGATACCGTTGGTAGCACTGGCACTTCTGCATTTTGAGTCGGTTCCCAATTGCCGAATTTTTGCTCCACGAGCGATCGCATTTTAGCAGTATCAAAGTCACCAGAAATACCCAAAATCATATTCTTGGGGTGGAAATACTTCTGGTAAAAACCCACCAAATCGTCGCGGGAAATATTGGCGAGAGTCTTGTATTCTATTGTGCGCGCGTAGGGACTGCGATCGCCATAAATTAACTTTTCAAACTCCCGGCCCGTGATACCGTTAGGATCGTCATTCCGGCGGGCGATGCCACCTTGCTCTTGATTCCTCGCTAAATCAAACTTTTCCTTAGCAAAAATTGGCTCCCGAATCACTTCCGCAAACAAGTCAAAAACGGGTTCTACATCTTCAGCTAAAGCACTAAAATTTGCGTTTCCCGAAGTAACATCAATCCCCGTTTCTACCGAAGCAGCACGCTGTTCTAGCAACTGATTTAGTTGATCAGCCGTATGCTTACTCGTGCCACCAGTTCGCATCACTTCTCCCGTCAAACCTCCCAATCCGATTTTATCGGCAGGTTCAAAACGATCGCCTGTACGAAATAGTGCCGTTCCCCCGACTAACGGGAGTTCTCTATCTTCCATTAGATACACGCGAATGCCATTTTTTAGCTCAAAGCGAGTGTATTTCGGCAGTTTAATTTCTTCCAGCACCGGGAACTTTAATTCGTCATAGTGTTTCGGCCCAGCCGCTAAGGAAGGTAACAAATTAAACGTGCCAAGTGAAACAGTAAAAAAGCAAAGCGACAGCAGAAATAACTTTACTTTCTTCAGCTTCAATTTAGTCCTTTTCATTCTTTCTCCTAATTTTCATCTGTTGACAATTCGAGGCAGAGCCTCTGGATCTGCGTTACCAGGCAGAGCCTAGGAACAAGTCTGAGGCAGAAGGCAGCCGGAGCAGAAGACATTCGTCATAATTCAAGAACAATTCAGAATTCCAGAATTTCAAGTGTTTATTAGTTAAACAAAAAATGACTAATAACTAACTAATGACCAATGACCCATGCTCCATGACTTCTTAGAGCGACAAAAGCTTACCAATTGTGCAATTTTCCGGGCGGAAAGTTTCCTTAGCTACTCGCTGAATGTCAGCAGGAGAAACAGCCGCGATCGCATCCAATTCCTTGAACAGATTTTTCCACGAACCAGTTTTTACTTGATAGTCCACCAGCGAAAATGCCATGCCCATATTAGAATTGAGCGATCGCAACAAATCCGCTCTCGCCTGAGTTTTCACCCGCTCCAACTCCAAAGCAGACACCGGCTCAGTTTTTAGGCGATCGATTTCCTTGCTCAAAGCTACCGCCACCTCATCAACCGTGCGACCAGGAGCAGTTTGAGCGTAAAATAACATCAAATTCGGGTACTTTTCCCCCGGATAACCACTGAAACCTTGAGCCGCCAGCGCCAATTGCTGTTGCTCTACCAAAGACTTATAAAGCCGAGAAGTGCGGCCGCTGCTGAGCAAAGAACCAATGATTTCATAAATCGCATTGTCGGGATGATTCATCGCCGGCTTGTGGTATCCTTCCAAATACCAAGGTTGAGTTTTTAACTTCAGCGTGACTTCCTTAGTTTGCGTTTGCGGAGGCTCCACAATTTCCAATTTAGGAGGAGCTGGTTTCGCCTTGTAGCGGCCGAAATAAATTTGAGCGAGCCGCTTGACCTCCTCGGCTTTCACGTCTCCTACCACCGCAGCAGTTAGCTTGCTAGGAATGTAGTGACTGTCGAAAAACTTCTGCACGTCGCTGCGGCTGAGGTTTTTGATGTCTTCAGTGTAGCCAATTACGGGGCGGCGGTAGGGATGAACGGAAAAAGCTGTGCTGGCAAAAGCTTCAACCATTTGTCCGATCGCAGAATTCTCAGTTCGCAGCCTCCGTTCTTCTAAAATTACCTGTTTTTCTTTGTAAAATTCCCGAAATACAGGTTCTAGAAATCGCTCTGATTCCAGCGACATCCACAGTTCTAATTTATTAGCTGGGAGACTGTAAAAATACATTGTCGAGTCTGTAGAAGTAGCGGCATTTAGTCCGACTCCGCCGGCTTGTTCGACTATTTTGCCGAATTCATTGCGCTTGACAAATTGCCCTGCTTCTGCTTCAACTTTGTCAAATTCTGCTTTAAATTTGGCGACTTCTTGAGTTTTGCCGCTGGCCTTGGCTGCTTGCATTTGCTCGAAGAGTTCGTCTTGTTTTTCTAGCAGTGGCTTTTCGGCTTTGTAGTCGGTAGTACCGATTTTTTGCGTGCCTTTAAAGGCTAAATGTTCGAGGTAGTGGGCGACTCCGGTTTTGCCGTCTGGTTCGTTGGCACCTCCCACGTCAGCCTGAATCAGAAACGATGCTACCGGAGATCTGGGCCTTTCGAGCACCACGAATGTCATGCCGTTGTCGAGCTTAAATTGGGTGACTTGCTTGATTACTCGATCGAGCGACGGTTGAACAGAGACTGCTTGGGAGCCGTTAGCGGGGTTCTCGCGGGCTAGGGCGATTTCGGGTGAAATTCCCCACCACAGCAGTACAGCGGCGAGCAGGGAGGCGATGAATCGAGTTTTACGTTTGGGCGATTCCCTAGGGGATAGCTTCGCCGCGCGTGGTTTTTGGAACTGCGGGGTCATTCGATTTGCGATTATGGATTTTAGATTTTGGATGGTCAAACAAACAAATGTTTGTGTCCAATGCCAGGGATTCTTTCTTAAGGATAAAGATTTTTGGAGGCATAAGCGATCTGTTGCGCCGCAGATGTTAGGCTGATACAGCAAATCTCAAAAAGAATCTAGGGCCTGGTAAAAAGTTTTGAGTTTGGGATTAAAGTCGCGCACAACTTAAAACTTAACATTATTTCGCCCGCCCGTCCCAAACCCGCTGTTCCAAGTGAATCCACCTAATTAAACATAAAATACGGCTCGCGCTCAAGCTTACTGTGTATGTATTCTTTTTATGCTGAGCGAAGCCGAAGCACCTTTTTCCTTCTTCCTTGTTCCTTCCTCCTTCTACTTAAGTTGCCAATTACCGATTGCAAAGCCATGCGAATTTTTAATCAGTCTCCTCCTTCAGAAACAGAAACCAAGAAGCGAATTTTACAAGCAGCTCAGCGGTTGTTTGCCCGCAGCGGATACGACGGTACGACAACTCGCGATTTAGCCGCGGCGGCGGGGGTGGCGGAGGGTACGCTATTTCGGCATTTTGATAATAAAAAAGCGATTTTGATTCAGGTAGCCACGGAAGGATGGGTGGAAATACTGACAGATTTGCTGACAGAATTGAGCGAGATGGGCAGTTACAAAGCGGTGGCTCAGGTGATGCGGCGTCGGATGCTAAATATCCGCGAGAATAGCGATATGATGCGGGTGTGTTTTTTGGAGGCGCAGTTTCACCCGGATTTGCGCGACAGAATTCAGTTGGAAGTCATCGGAAAAATGAGCGATGTGGCTGAGGCTTTTTTTGAAACGGCGATGGAAAAAGGAGTTTATCGGAAGATGAATCCGAAGATTGTTGCTCAGGTATTTTTGGGAATGTTTGCAGTCGCGGGTTTTAGTCAAAATACGATTATGGAACCGAATGCTTCTCCGCAGCAAATGCAGGAAATGGCCGAAGGACTCGCAGATATTTTTCTGAATGGGGTTTTGCAGAAAGATGAATAATTAGTTATTAGTTATTAGTCATATCCAGTCTTGGACGCAGAACATCTATATGTAGGGTGCGCACTGCGCACCTTACCGCTTAGGAAATTTTTGTACAGGTTATGCCTCGTCGATACTACTCGTTAAACTCGTACATTTCCTGTACCCAACTCTCCCGAATATCCTCCCATTCATCGGCCACTACTTCCCAAGTTGTATTGCTTTCAAGTTCCAGCAATAAAATTGATACTTCTTCAGTAGTCGATGCTGCCTGACATTCTTCTACCCAACTTTCCCGGCGCTGTTTCCAGTGATTTTGCACCGCTTCCCGGTCTAAGTCTGATTCCAATTCAACTAGAAATTCTGCTAGCTGTGACGGCTCAACTGCTGCTTGCACTTCCCTCACCCAACTGTCGCGACGTTCTTTCCATTCTTTCGTCACTGCTTCCCTTGTGAGGTTGCTTTCAAACTCTAACAGTAACTGGTTCAGTTCTACCATATTAAATGTTTTATTTTTTCCATTTTGTGCTAAAAATATTATACATTTTTTTTTCAATGAAGAGTGTTAAAATCTTGTCAAGATTGCAGTCTCAGTGAAACTAGGGAATAGGTATAGCAATTGACAGTTGACAGTGGACAGTTCGCCCTGAGCGAAGCCGAATGGTTAACAGTTGCATAACGGGAATCAAACCATTGATACTTGACGAGTATCGGCTCTATTCATGAAGTTATTTATGTCCTCACCAATGTGGCGGTTGCTACAACTGAATAATGAGCGATGAATTTACGTTAGATATGCTAGACATTCCCAGCGGTTGGAATCGTGGGGAAGGCGATTGGACGGGAGTGGCGGCAGCTATGAAGAGAGGAGAAACTGTAGAAGTAATTCAAGAAGTTGGTTCTACTTTGTGGCAAAATAGTCTGCCAGAAAAACATTCCTTGTATTGGGAAGGGGAAAATCAATCACCTATCAAAGGGCGAATTTGGATTAGTTTTACGCAGAGAAGATTTGCACTGGAATCTACTTTTCCAAAGGTTCAATGGCATCCGAGAGTGTTGTGGATAGGGATAGGTTGCCAAAGTGGAACAGCGCGAGATTTGATCGAAACTGCGATTCAAAATGTCTGTCGCGCTGATCATTTAGCCGAAGGTGCGATCGCAGGTATTGCTACCATAGACACTAAAGCAGGCGAAGTCGGCTTGCTGGAACTTTGTCAAGCTCGAAACTGGCCGTTAAAAACCTTTGCGGCTGACATTTTAAGTTCCGTAGCAGTCCCGAATCCTTCAAATATTGCAGCTAAAGCGGTCGGCACGCCCAGCGTAGCAGAAGCGGCTGCACTTTGTGCGATCGCACAAATTTTAACTTCCCCTCAACGCCAAGAAACGCAGATATCCATCAGTCATTTGCCTTTACCTGCGTTTATCCACAGTTTGCATCCCCTTTTAGTTCCGAAAAAAATATTTCGATCGGACAAAAAACAAGGCTCTGTAACAGTAGCGGTTGCAGTTTGTCCGATCGACTATCTAGGATAATATCTTACTAATCAAAAGTAGTGGCATTCACAAATCGAGCAATCAACCCAGAAACAAACGACAACACAATCGAACCGAACAAAGCAGGCCAAAAACCGTTAACCGCAAAGCCGATACTGAACGCACCCGCCAACCACGAAGCCAGAGAAAGCGAAATAGCATTCACAACAAACAAAAACAAACCTAAAGTAATAATACTCAAAGGCAGCGTCAGCAGTGTAATAATCGGCCTCACAACCGCATTCACAAATCCGATAACCACAGCAGCCACCATCGCCGCCGGAAAACTCGTCACCACAATACCTGGTACAATGTTAGCGGTAATCACCAGCGAAACCGCTGCTACTATCCAAGTTAAGAAAAAGCTTAGCATATCGTTTTTTTCATCTCCATCACTATTAATTGAGATTGTAACCGTTTAGTCGATCGATCAAAGTTCGGGATACACTACCAAATACCCACCTTGCGAGCATATCAGACTTATGAAACTCCGGCAACTAGCAGCATTCATCTTGGCGCTAACAATCTTCATCCTGCCACGCGCAGCCCAAGCTCAATCTAAATATTACCCACCGCCGCTGTCTTTTAGTAACGCAGAACTGACAAAACGCGATTTTTCCGGTCAAATGCTGCGCGCCGCTGAGTTTTCTAATGCTAATATGGACTTGACTAATTTTTCTAATGCCGATTTGCGAGGAGCAATTATGAGCGCTTCGGTGATGACTCAGGCGAATTTGCACGGCGCCAATTTAACTAATGCCATGATAGATCAAATTAAATTTACTAAAGCCGATTTAAGCGATGCAATTTTAGTGGAAACAATTTTGCTACGTTCTACTTTTGACGGCGTTGATATCACCGGCACTGATTTTACTGACGCAATTATGGATGGAGCACAAGTTAAAGAATTGTGCAGCAAAGCCAGCGGGATTAATTCTCAAACTGGGATTTCTACTCGCGATTCTTTGGGATGTCGCTGATTTATTTTAATCCCATAATTTTAATTTGTGGAACAGGCTTTCTGGCCTGTTCCAGGCGGGCAATATGCCCACCCCACAATCAAGAGATACACTAGACTTGAATTGCATAAATCTTTGATTGATAGAGAAACCGCAGATATCAGGCAGATGCAACCGACGATGCAACGCAAATAATTTACAGATAATTTGGAAATAAATGCAATGCAAGTCTACTCTGATAAACTTGTTTATGGAACAGGCTTTCTTGCCTGCTCCTGACAGCTCAAACCTGATTTACTAAGGCTTGTTTTTTTTCTGAGAAGCCTCATAATGCTCACTCATCAACTGATTAACTTCTGGATTGTAAATCCGCAGATAATTCCAGTAATTCTCAAATACCGATTTCACGTATTCTTTCGTTTCAGGAAACGGAATCTTTTCCGCAAAAGCATCCGCGTCACTAAAGCTCAACCTCTTCAACCAATCTGCTACTGCATTCGGCCCGGCATTATAACTCGCCACAGCTAACATCGAATTATTCTTGTATTCGTCGTGAGTGTGGTCTAAATACCAAGTTCCCAGGTTAATATTGTCGTCCACATTCTCCAGTGAATACTTTTTAAGGTTAATTTTCGCTGCTACCCAACTAGCCGTTTCTGGCATTACCTGCATTAAACCAGTAGCGCCAACTGCTGATTTGATTCCGGGCATAAACCGCGATTCTTGCCGGATTAAAGCTGTCACTAAAATAGGATTTATTTTGCGTTCTCGCGACCATTTGGTAATGTTTTCTAAGTAAGGAAAAGGATAAAGTGCTTGCCAATAAGCCGGCTGCTGTCTGAGAGCGAGGTATTGGGTTCTATCATCGGGTTTGTCGCGCTGTCGCAAACTCCCAATCATCCACAAACCGTCTAAGTTGTCTCCGACTCCAATTCGCATTAAACCGTCGGTAAACTGTTCGGCAATACTTGGTTCTATGCGGTTGAGAAATTCTATTTGCCAGAGATTCCAAGCATCTCTATCTTGACCTAATTGATAGAGTTCTTTCAACGCAGGAGATCCGGCGGTTGGTTCGGGGCGCTGAGTGGGTCGCACTACGTTGGGAGACAAATCTCGGACTGTGGTAAAGTCGCCTACGGGCCAGCCGAGAGATACTGCCGATCGCCACGCGAAATATGATTCTGGATAGCGTAAAATGGTGTAATCAAATGATGTTTTGGCATCCTGTTCGCGGCCGAGTTGCTGTGCCCATTTCCCGACCCAAAATGCTGCTTCTGGTGCTTGTCCGCTGTCGGGATTGTTGGTGGTTAATTCCCTCGCCCACTGCCAAGCTGATTTTAAATCTCCGGCTTTGGCATACTGTTGGGCGATCGCCCAACGCAGTTCGGCTGCTTTATCAGAATGGTTGTATTTTGTCAATAGCAACTTGCGGGTTTCTGAGGCGGATTGACGGCTGCCTGCTTTGTCGAGCAGTTGCGATTTATCTAGCAAAGCTTCGGGCGCATAATTGGGAAATTTGCTAATAACCCGATCGAGATCAACGATCGCATCCTTGGGATCGCTCACCCGCGACAGCCGAATTAAACCCAAACCAGTATCTTCGGCATTGGGAAACTCCCGCACTAATTCTTGATAGGCAATTCTAGATTCCGGGATTTTGCCGTCTAGCCACAAACCGCGAGCTTTGCGGTAAAGATTTTGGGGGGTGCGGGGAGCTTTCCCGTAAGCAATAGATCCTTTGCCATAATCCTGTTTTTCCCAATAGCCAAAAGCAATTTCTTCCCAATCTTCCGGTTTCAAAGTGGCGCTGTTTTGCTGTACCAGTTGTTCTAATAATGTACCGTAATCTTTGACATAGTAACCGTATTTGGCTACTAGCAGCATCAACTCCGGCTGGTTGGGATTTTCTTTTAACTTGCTCAGGGCTATTTCTACGCTACGCGGATGTGCGGGAAATTCAGTAATTGATTGCTGCCAATATTCCGGTTTTGATTTGCCTAAAACATATAATGCTTCGGCTGCTACCGGGTCGCTAGGATAATTTTTTAGCAGTTCTTCCCAAGCTTTTTTTGCTTTATCTTTGTCACCGCTTAATTGGTAAGCTTGTGCACGTTTTAGGGCAATGTGAGAGGCTAAAACTGGATATTTTTGCTCTAAATTGTCCAATAAAGTGAGAGCTTTGGCGGCATTTCCTTGCTGGATTAAATCGCTGGCAAGCAGGTAGCGGGCGCGACTTTGAGGGGAGACTTCCTGCTTGTCGTTTGAGTTCTCAGATCGATCGCCTGCGAGTTCAACTAATTTCGCCGATCGCTCATTCGGTGACAGCGATACCAGCATTTTGACTTCAGCAGATGCGGAATTCGCTGCATCCTGCGGCCGCTGAGTCTTCTCGAAGGGGCCGACACCCATCCATTTCGCCGCACCAACCAAAGAGCCGATCGCCATTACGCAAACTGAAACGCCCATTAAAACAGAAACTCGGGTTTTGCGTCGCTTTAGCATGGGAAAATTTAAGAAATAACAATAGAAAATTAATCGCCAGCAGACTTGGCTGATATCGTACCAGAATTTATTTAGATGTGGAGCGAAGAATTTGGGCGATCGATCTATTTACGCGCACCGAGGAAAAACGACAAACCACCAAGGACAAAGTACAATCTAAAATCTAAAATCTAAAGTGTAAATCAAAACATGGAATTTCTAGTCACCGATACGCCCCGCTCTGCTTGGACGGGAGACGCCCTGGCAATTGGTCTATTTGAGGACGCTCTGGAACTGAGCGGCGATCTGGCACAATTAGATGAAAAGCTTGCAGGCACTTTGAAAGAGCTGATGCAGGAAGTAGATTTTAAGGGCAAAGCGGGCACCAGCGCGATCGCCCGCGTCGGCGGCAATAATCCGATCCGCAAAATTGCGATCGTCGGTTTGGGCAAAACAGGGGACTTAAAATTAGACACCGTGCGACAAGCTGCGGGCGTTTGCGCCAAGTTAGCCAAAAAGGAGAAATGCAAAACCCTCGGAATTAGCTTTCCGGTGTGGAAAAACGCGCCGGATTCTACAGCAAGCGCGATCGCCGAAGGTGTAGAGCTCTCCCTGCATCAAGACAACCG
This sequence comes from Microcoleus sp., assembly GCA_039922675.1. Classification (GTDB taxonomy): domain Bacteria; phylum Cyanobacteriota; class Cyanobacteriia; order Cyanobacteriales; family Microcoleaceae; genus Microcoleus. The sequence goes on along the minus strand of JBDTEI010000236.1, from coordinate 5,197 downwards.
TTTCAAATCGGAACCAGACGATAAAAGCCTGCAAGTAGAACAAATTCATTTGCTTGGTTTCGCCGGTACTGAAAGTGCGATCGCCCGCGCGCGCCAAATCACAGCCGGAGTCATTTTAGCACGGGAATTAGTCGCAGCGCCGGCAAATTATGTCACCCCGATTACAATGGCAGAAACCGCTCAAAGTCTAGCGGCCGAATGCGGTTTAGAATTAGAAATATTGGAGCAAGAAGACTGCGAAAAACTCGGCATGGGAGCATTTCTCGGCGTTGCCAAAGCATCCGACTTACCGCCGAAATTCATCCATCTGACTTACAAACCCGCAGGCACACCGCGCCGCAAAATTGCGATCGTCGGCAAAGGATTGACCTTTGATTCCGGCGGTTTGAACATCAAACCAACCGGTAGCGGCATCGAAATCATGAAAACCGATATGGGCGGCGCTGCGGCTACTTTGGGAGCGGCAAAGGCGATCGGTCACATCAAACCAGATGTCGAAGTTCACTTTATCAGCGCCGTCACCGAAAACATGATTAGTGGCCGCGCCATGCGCCCTGGAGACATCCTCACAGCTTCCAACGGCAAAACAATTGAAGTCAACAATACCGACGCAGAAGGTCGTTTAACCCTCGCCGACGCTTTAGTATTTGCTGATAAATTGGGACTTGACGCCATTGTCGATTTAGCAACTCTGACCGGCGCCTGCGTCATTGCTTTGGGCGAAGATATCGCGGGTTTGTGGAGTCCTGAAGATAGCGTCGCCGCCGAAATAGTCGCCGCCTCAGAATTGGCAGGGGAAAAGTTTTGGCGTATGCCGATGGAAGAGAAGTATTTTGAAGGCTTGAAAGCTTTGCACGCCGACATGAAAAACACTGGTCCCCGTGCTGGTGGTTCGATTACAGCGGCACTATTTTTGAAGCAGTTTGTCAAGGATACTCCTTGGGCGCATTTAGATATTGCTGGCCCGGTTTGGATCGAGAAAGAAAATGGCTACAACGGCCCCGGAGCAACTGGTTTTGGAGTTCGGACTTTGGTGCATTGGGTTCTAGGTGGCGCTTAATTAATTGTGGATTTACTAGCACACAAATTGAGACTTTTGCTGCTTTAAATGTCCGCTAGTCCATCAGTCAGTCAGGGGTTGAAAACCCCTGGCTCACAGATTATACGATTTTACATTTTCCATTTTCCATTTTTTTATTTGAGATTCAACACGTAGCGACAGTTTCATAGCTTACCCGAAAGAATTGGTTTAAAGCCGGAACCCTGATGGGGAGAAATTAGACCTCTTGCAAAAATCCGAAAATACCCTGAAACCATCTGCGTCAATCAGTGTTTATCTGCCTGATATCTGCGGTTGCTCTATGACTCGAAGATTTTTGCAAGAGGTCTATTAAAATCAGACTATTCATTACTCCAATCCTCTTCCTTCCAGGTAGAGGTCGCCGTCGAGCGGTCAACTGTCAACTGTCCAGCATGGGGGCTATAAACCCGGTTTATACAAATTTTGTTTTGAGTAACGAGAAATATACGAATAAACCTGGTTTCTGAGTTCAGCGTGCGATAGCTAACTAATACCAATTCTGAAAATTAGCGCTACATCTTTCATTAGACAGAGGCGAGCATCTGTAGGGCAACGGCTGAGCCTAAGTCCGGCGCGGGGCAGGCGCTAATGAAAGATAATTTCTATACAATTGATAATTAGAGCAAGACATGAGTAAAATTGGTATAAGTTTTTAGCTCGTAGTATGAAAGCCTTGATGTTCATGCAGGCAGCTCGTGTGCATCAAGCGCCCTGAAACCCTCATTCTACTGTTGGCTATCAAAAACTGTCCTAAGTGTTATTTCATAAAAAATGAAAAAAGTATATAATTATGTAAATATTTCAACCACCGAAATCAAATAATTATATTTGATGGAACTTGCATTGCTACAAATAACTTTTTTCTTGAACTTTATGCAAGAACAATTAACAATTTTTTTTTCAACACTTCCGGTATCTTCCCCGCTAGGCTGTGACGCGCTGCCGGAGTTGCGACTGTACGCTGTTTTTGACTCGCTGACGGCGCTGGCTTATTGCTCTCTGGCGCTATCTTTAGTTTATTTTACCCGCCAAAGTTCTCACAGCAAGATTGGACGGCTGTTGGCAATTGGTTTTTTTGCCTGCGGCGCTGCTCAATTGACGGCAGTTTGGACGCTTTGGCATTCCATTTATTGGCTGTCGGTAACTCTCAAAGCTGCAAGTGCTGTGATTTCTTTGCTTTTAGCCGCAGTCGCCGTCGCCCTGATGCCGAAAGCACTTGCCGAATCTGGCTTAAATCAAACAGAAAATCTTCCACAACTGCCGTTAAAACAGTTAGAAGAAAATCAGCACCAGCATGATATCAACACAGGAGAATTGGCACAACCATTGACAGATGCTATTGTCGATCGCGCTTTAGCTCTCAATTCGCTTAACGAACAGTTAGAAAAAGAAATTGCCGATCGCCAGCGGGTTGAGGAAAAGTTGCAATTGACTCAGTTTGCGATCGACCGATCGGCAGATGCGGTATTCTGGATGGGGTCGGACGGTAAGTTTTTGTACGTCAACGACGCCGCTTGCTGTTCATTGGGATATTCTGCCGCAGAATTGCTCGATATGACCGTGCACGAAATCAATCCAGATTTTCCCGAAACTGCTTGGAGTTTGCACTGGAAAGTCTTAAAACGCTGCGGTTCGGTTAATATTGAAGTTCACCACCTCACTAAGTACGGTCGAATTTTTCCGGTGGAAATTACGATCGACCATTTGGAATTTAACGGCAAAGAATATCAGTGCGCGTTTGCTCGCGACATTAGCGAGCGCAAGCGGATTGAGGCAGCTTTTCGGGAAAGGGAACAAGAATTTAGGTCATTAGTTTGTAGCATTCCCGGTGCGGTTTACCGTTGCAGTGCTGCTGGGCGATCGAGCTTAACTTTTATCAGCAGCGGCATAGAAGCTATTTCCGGCTATCCCGCAGCTAACTTTATGGTGCAACCGGTGCAGGCTTTTCCGAGTATAGTTCATCCCGATGACGCCGAGCCGAGCGAGAAAATTATCGCTCGGGCGATTAAGACAAAACAACCTTACACGATCGAATATCGCCTGATTCACTGCGACGGAAATGTGCGCTGGGTTGCAGAGAAAGGTCAAGCCATTTTCAACGCAGCAGGTCAAGTTTTATCGCTTAACGGCGCCATTTTTGACATGACAGATCGCAAAGCAGCCGAGGATGCTTTGCGGCTCTCCGAGGCGATCGCCAACAACAGATCCCAGCAGCTAGAAATCGCTCTCAAAGAACTCCGAGAAACTCAATCTCACCTCATTCACACCGAAAAAATGTCAAGTCTCGGTCAAATGGTAGCTGGAGTGGCTCACGAAATTAACAACCCTGTCAGTTTTATCTACGGTAATATTGCCTACGCCAGCCAATATATCAGAGACTTGTTGCAGCTTGTAGAACTTTACCAAAGACACTATCCTCAGCCAACGGTAGAAATTCAAGAATATATTGAAAATATCGATTTAGAATTTCTAATAGAAGATTTGCTAAAAATATTATCTTCGATGAAAATGGGAGCCGATCGCATTCGCGAAATAGTTCTGAGTTTGCGAAACTTCTCCCGTTTAGATGACTCGGCAAAGAAGCCTGCCAATATTCACGAAGGTATAGACAACTCGCTGCTAATTTTGCACAACAAACTGCGAGCCAGAGCCGAATATCCCGAAATCCAAGTAATCAAAGATTACGGTAAACTGCCCTTAATTGAATGTTATGTAGGTCAGCTCAATCAGGTATTTATGAATCTGCTTAGCAACAGTATTGACGCATTGGAAGATGCTTGCAACCAAAAAAAGCGATCCTCTCCGAGGGCTTCGATAACGGGCGGTGGTGACTGGAAACCCACGATTAGCATTCGCACCGAAGCCCTTAACGAAAATAGTATTTGCATCCACATTGCCGATAATGCGATCGGCATGACTGAAGACGTGCGGAGCCGATTGTTTGACCCGTTTTTCACGACAAAACCCATCGGGAAAGGCACCGGTTTGGGGTTAGCCATTAGTTACCGAATTGTCGCAGAAAAACACGGCGGAGCCTTGATATGCCGTTCGGTTTTGGGTGAGGGGACGGAATTTGCGATCGAGCTTCCATTGTGAAGATAAATTGGTAGTCGATAATCGATCCAATCTCAAATCTCAACTCTCAAATCTCAAATGGTCTTACGATCGCACTCCCCCCTGTCGCAGCAAATAATCTGCCCACTCCTTATCTGCTGCTTTCAAAGACGGGCGAGGTTCTTGACAGTAATCAATAGCTAAATCAAATCTAGCTTGATTGTAAACACCCATTAATACAGCCTGTAAATCGAGTTCCGGTTCTGCATCTAGCGGTTGCAAAGGTACTCGGAAAGCAGGAATAGAGTCTCGCACGCTAAAAGCATACAATTCAGCTTGGGGGAGTTGAGAACCGCGGCTGACTAAAATCCGATAATCGGTGCGCTGCGTGGCTCCTAAAATTGGCATAGGTTTGCCGCTTCTGAGCAGGTCAATTTCGACTAAATTGGTGCGACTTCCCAAAAATTGCTGCCGTTTCGTTTCATAAGCATTCCGCCCTTCTCCTGCGCTTTTATTCTTGGGAGAAAGCAGTTCGATAACGGTAATAACTCTACCGCTGGGCATTTCTCTAATTTCTAAATAGCTTTCTTCTACGGTTTCTGGCCGCGGCAGCAGAACACGGATGGGTTCGATGCGGGTGAGAGTAGCAGTACCAGAAACCGGTGGAGTTGGATGTGACTGTTTGGACACGAGGGAAATGTTGGGAATTCCCAATAATTCAGAGGATGCGCTGAGATAAATCCGCTTTTCAACCGCAACTCGGTAGTTCGGATTTAATTGAGGTTCGATCGCAATTGCGGACGCTACAATCGCGCGGCTGTGAAATTCCAACCACAATTCTGGTTGTTCTAAGTAGGGATTCATTCCCGGAAAAGGAGAGGGCATTCGATCGCCTCACTGGTTTACTTTGCTTGACACAATACTTATTTTATAACTTATGGAGATATGTAGTGAGGACTTGAGTCCCCCTGAAAATCTGAGGACATAAGTCCTCACTACGAATCTATTTTATTTCCCGTGATATCCGCCAGCAACCTTACCCCGAAATACAATGTAATTGTA
>JBDTEI010000235.1:0-5961 GCA_039922675.1 Microcoleus sp. | reverse complement strand
CGCGATCGCCCTTCTCCACACCCAACTTTTCCTCAATTTCCCCCAAAGCAGCCTTAGCTGACGCAGTTTGTCCATCGAGTTCTAACTGCTGCGAAACAATGCGGTTAACAGCATCAGCACCCGCGTTTTGTTGCACTTGCCATTCCTGCAATTTCTCGCTGCCTTCCGTAATTTTCTCTTCCAAACGTCCGAATTGATTTTGCAAGTCTCCTTGGCGCTGCTGGGCGTTTCTGTGAGCCAATTCGCGCTCTTGCAGTTGCGCTTCCAGAGCGCGCAAACCCGACTGCATTTGCTGCCATTCGCTGTGACTGTTCGACTCTTCCAACTGCGCCAAAGTTTGGCGGTACTCCTGCAATTGAGCTTCCTGTGCGGGCAATTCCCTCTCCAGCAACTGCAATCTCGACTGGGAATCAGTTAATTCCTGAGTATTTTTAGCAATTTGCGATCGCACTTGTGACTGTTGCGCGTGCAAATTCTTAATTTCCGCCTCCAACTGTTCCAAGCGCAACTGATTTTCGCGCAAATTCTGCTTCGCCTCGATCAATTCTTGACTGCGAGTTTTGACAGAAATTGACGCACGGTCGATCGCAATTTTGCACCGTTCCAAAATCCGCTCAATTTCCTCAAGACGTTCTTGCAGAGAAGCCATTGTCCGCGCTTCATCCCCAGCATCAATAGCATCAACCGTACCAAAATGCAAGGTAGATCTATTAGTAGAACTTCCCCCAGTCATCGCGCCGCTAGTTTCTAGAATTTCCCCATCCAAAGTGACAATCCGGTACTGTCCCAAATAGCGGCGGGCGTCGGTGAGATTACTAAACACCACCGTACTGCCAAAAACGTAAGCAAAAATCTCCTGATAGCGGGAATCGCAATCAATCAAATTCACAGCCGCATCCACAAAACCCGCCGCGCGCCGCAAATTTTCATTCACCGAATACCTGCCGCCTCGAATCTTATTCAAAGGCAAAAACGTCATTCTTCCCGCCCGTTTTTGCTTCAACAATTCGATCGCAGCAGCCCCCACACTGTCATTTTCTACCACCATATTACCCATGCGGCCGCCCGCCGCAATTTCCAGCGCCAACTGAAAGCGCGGCTCTACTCTGCCCAGTTGAGCCACCAAGCCACAAACTCCGCCAATTCCGCTTTGCGCGATAATTTTTGCAGTAAACGTGCCTGTAGCTTCTTGCATTGCTTGAAACTGCACTTCTAGCTTATCTAACTTACGCTGTCTTTCCCGCTGTTCTTCCAGCAAACGAGTTTGAGTTTCCTGTTGCAGTTGCAATTCTTGTTCGGCTGCGACTAAAATCTGATTCAGCGATTCTACTTGCAAAGCAGCAACTTTTTTGGTTTCCCCAAGGCTAGATTGCTGAACTTTTTTCGCGGCAATTTCCTGTTCCAATCCTTGCAGCGATTGATTTTGTTCTTGAATTTGACTTTGCAGGCGATCGGCTCTTTCGCCAATAGTAGCTTGTGCGGTGCGCTGCGGTTCCAAAGTTTGCTGGATTGTTTCGATTTGGCGGTGCAGTTCCGTTTGTTGCTGTACCCAAACTTCTGCCGTCGAGGCGATCGCATTTGCAACTTCCCGATTCTGATCTAAACTTTGCTGGGCGGTATCCCGCTGTTCCTGAAAACTCCCCTGCTGGGACTTAACATAAGATATTTCAATCTCAATTTGCTCCAAACTTTGCCGGAATTGCCGAACTTCTTGCTCGGTTTGTGCTATGTTTGCCGCCATTTTCCCAGCGGTTGTTTCCAAATCCTGTTTGCGGTTTTGCAGTTGTCGCCGTTCCGCTTCCTGAGTCGCAATACTCGCTTGCAAAGCCAACAATTCCGACTCACCCAAAGCTTTAACGCGGGCATTCAGCGCGTCTAATTCTGCCGTTGCGGCTTGAATTTGGGTGCTAATTGCTTGCACTTGTTCGGTGAGAGATGTAGAATTGCGATCGCCCGTTTCGATTTGTTCGCGCAGTTTCCACTCTTGCTTTTGCAACTGGCGGAACTTGAGGACAATTTCCCACTGCGACTTTTCTTGAAATTCCGCCCGCAGCTTTTGATATTTTTCCGCTTTTGTGCGATCGTTCGCAAGTCTATCGCGCTGAGAAATCAGCTCTTTTTCGACAATGCTGCTGCGTTCTTCCACTTCCTTAACTTCATCCAATTTCTGCCTAGCTAAGGAAATTTTGCGATCGAATTGAGCCACTCCAGCTAATTCGTCAATGATTTCTCGGCGTTCCTTAGCATTCATCGAAATAATGCTAGTAACATCTCCTTGTAAAACGACGTTATAACCTTCGGGATAAATTCGCAATCGGTTAAGTTGTTCGTGCAGTTGAGTTAGTGTGCAAGGTGCGCCATTAATGTAATAAGTTGACGTGTAAGTTCCTTGACGAGTAACTCGCAGTTTGCGCGTCACACTCCACTCATCCGATTTGGGATTTGGGATTTTAGATTTTCGATTGGTAGCGAGTAGTTGTCCGTTATTGTCTTGATTTTCGGCAATTTCAATCTCTTCTAAGTCTTCAACAGATAAGTCTTCCGATTTGGGATTTGGGATTTGGGATTTGGGATTGGATGATTGTCCGTTGTTGTCTTCAGTTTCCGATTTGAGATTTGGGATTTGGGATTTTAGATTGGATAATTCTCCGTTATTGTCTTCAGTTTCTGGAATTTCGATTGCTTCAACATCTGCAACAGACTCAACAGACAAATCATCCGCTGCCTTTTCTTCCTCATCCTCATCTTCATCCTGAGTAAACCATTCATCACCCACATCTTCCAGCGCAAAGGTAGCAGTCACGCTAGCCTCAATCGTACCGCGCTTATTTTGGGCGCTGTTCACCAAGTCCGGCAAACGTTCAGCCCGCATTCCCTTAGAAGTCGAAAGTCCGAGACAAAACAGCAAAGCGTCGAGGATGTTGGACTTCCCTGAACCGTTGGGCCCGGAAACCACTGTAAAACCCGGCAGCACGGGAATGGACGTTGTGCCGCCAAAAGATTTAAAGTTAGTTAGTTCGATCCGCTTAATGTGAACCATTTGCTAGGACTAACTTTGGCTCTAGGGTGTTGTCACAGGGTAGCACAGGCACTGGGGCGATCGACAATGTGTGAACTTTCCGGCATTGTCGATCGAACAGGTATCTGCGACCTTTGTCAACAATCCAGTCGGCTTGTGCTCAAAAAGCTGGTTGAGAATGGTGCAGCATCTGTGTACCGACGGATAGCTAGAAATAAAAAGTAAATTTTGATACATATAAATTTATTAAACTAGATCGGTAATATTTGTGCGATCGTACCTGAAAGCCTTGCCAAAAAAGAATTTAGCCTACCTAAAGTCGGAAATTTCTCACCTCCCCCCCTAGACAGATAAAAACTTTCCGGTACAATCGGAACCAAAATTAATAAAGTATAAAGTAACAAAGCGAATATTATGGAGGGCAAAATCATTACACCAGATCAAAACTCGTCTAACCTGTCAGCTTCACCGGAAAGCGACCAACAAGTATTACAAATTTGGGGTCGCCAGCACCTCAATGGACACGTCAAAATCAGCGGCGCCAAAAACTCTGCCCTAGTCGTCATGGCAGGAACTCTGCTATGTCCAGACGATTGCCGTCTCCGCAACGTACCCGGTCTAGCCGATGTCGCCCGCATGGGGCAAATTCTCTCGGCTGTAGGAGTCAAATTACAGCAGAACGGCGACGTTTTAGACATCAACGCCAGCCACCTCATAGACGCTCAAGCCCCCTACGAATTAGTCAGCCAACTGCGGGCGAGCTTCTTCATCATCGGGCCGCTCCTGGCGCGTCTGGGGTTTGCCAAAGTGCCCTTACCCGGTGGTTGTGCCATCGGCGCCAGGCCGGTGGAACTCCACGTTCGAGGCCTGCAAGCCCTAGGTGCCGAAGTCCACATCGACCACGGTATAGTTCACGCTTACGTCAACGGGCCAAACCGCCGCCTGAAAGGAGCCAAAATTTATTTGGACTACCCCAGCGTCGGCGCCACTGAAACTTTGATGATGGCGGCGACTCTGGCTGAAGGAGAAACCGTCCTTGAAAATGCGGCCCAAGAGCCGGAAGTCATCGATTTGGCAAATTTCTGCCGCGCGATGGGAGCCAAAATTCAAGGCGCAGGTACAAATACGATCGTCATTTCGGGAGTTCCCAAACTGCACGCGGTAGACTATTCAATTATTCCCGATCGCATCGAAGCCGGAACATTTTTAGTAGCAGGAGCCATCACTCACTCAGAAATCAGTTTGTCGCCGGTAATTCCCGACCACCTGACGGCCGTCATTGCCAAATTGCAGACAATCGGGTCGAAAATTATTGCAGAAGCCCCCGACATTTTGCGGATAGTTCCCGGCAAAACTCACTCCGCCACAGACATCGAAACTCTGCCTTACCCGGGTTTCCCCACAGATATGCAAGCTCAGTTTATGGCTTTGCTGACGCTGAGCGACGGGGACAGCATCATTAAGGAAACCGTATTTGAGAACCGCTTGCGCCACGTAGCAGAACTCAACCGCATGGGCGCCGACATTCGCGTTAAAGGCAATGTAGCGATAGTGCGCGGAGTGTCCATGCTGTCGGGGGCGCCGGTAGTAGCCACAGATTTGCGGGCTTCGGCGGCGTTAGTCCTGGCCGGACTTGCAGCCGATGGTGTCACTACCATCAGCAGCTTGCAGCATTTAGACCGCGGCTACGAGCAGTTAGAGGTGAAACTGCAAAAATTGGGAGCTAACTTGCGGCGGGTCAAAGAGGGCACAGACCCGGCTACGGCTGAGGCTCCTGTCAATCCCGTGCGATCGAGTTTAAACTGTTAGTTAGTAGTTAGTGGTTATTTGTTATTGGTTGTCGGTTATTTGCGGTGCCCGCTAGCGTAGTCGAAGGGTTATTGGTTATTGGTTATGAAAACTAACAAATAACAAATAACCAATAACCAATAATAAATAACCACTGTCAACTGCCAACTGCCCAATGACCAACTGACTAAGATGTTGAACATACCGCTCATCGGTTTGAAAGCAGACCAATTTCGCCACCCGCTAGACTTGGCAGCTACCAACACTCTCAAACAACTGCCCGGCCTCGATTTGATGGTGCGGCAGTTGCTGGGACAACTTGGCGAACAGTTTTTCATGCTCGAAAATCTGGCTTCCAGCGTTCAAGTCGGCGAAAATCAATTACCGCACCTGCATCAATTGCTGTTGGATGCCTGCAAAACTCTTGATTTGGAACCGCCGCAGCTTTATGTCCGCCAGCATCCGATGCCGAATGCTTACACCTTTGCGATGCGGGGAAAACAGCCTTTTGTCGTGATACACACTTCTCTGATTGATTTGCTCACAGACGAGGAAGTTAAGGCAGTAATCGGTCATGAGTTGGGGCATTTGAAGTGCGAGCACGGAGTTTACCTGACTCTGGCTAATTTAATTGTGTTGGCCGCCGGTCAATTTTCGCCTGTGGGAACCGTTCTCGCCCAGGGTTTGCAGACGCAAATGTTGGAATGGTTGCGGTGTGCCGAATTTACGTGCGATCGCGCCGCCTTACTCGCCACCCAAGACCCCAGAGTGGTAGCATCGGTGTTGATGAAACTGGCCGGAGGTTCGCCGACTTTAGCACCGAAACTTAATCTAGATGCGTTCTTGGTTCAAGCGCGAGCCTACGATGACCTCAGCAGCACAGAACTTGGGGAAATGTTGAAGCAAGCTCAAACGGCTCAGTTATCCCATCCTGTACCAGTATTGCGCGCCAGAGAGATCGATCGCTGGGCAAGTTCAAAAAATTATGAATCTTTGCTTGCAGGAAGTCGATCGGTGTGTTATGATGGTGAAACGACCAAAAAGGGCGGGTGGCGAAATTGGTAGACGCATCAGACTCAAAATCTGACACCGAAAGGTATGAGAGTTCGATTCTCTCTTCGCCCACTACTACAAAAGCTTGATAAAATTAGGGT
>JBDTEI010000234.1:0-7025 GCA_039922675.1 Microcoleus sp. | reverse complement strand
TATTGCTGTGGCTTAGCGCCGCTCAAGAGACGTTGCAGACGATCGCGCTGAGCATCGATCGCACATCCTGCCACTGAAGGTTTCGGGCGACTGGGTGCTGAAAGATGGCTCTGTAAATGGTTTGATGAGTCTTGGATATCTCGACATCCATTAATGTCTCTTGCTTAATATTGACAACCTCATCTACAAATTTGATTGACTACCGGTTGAGTTACTGCATGAATTGATCGATCGCGATATTAATCGTCACTTCTCAGATTTCCGATCGAGATGTCACCGCTGTACGAGTGGCGATCGCCTCTCAAGTCAAAATAACTTTGTCAGTAGTCTGACCGTGAGCATCAATATCGTAGACAATGGCAATTGCAGTTCCTAACTCAACGTTCACAATCTCCTCGGAGGATAGGTTTTTCAGGTGCTTAATGATGGCACGGAGTCAGGCTAAGAGCATCTAATTTAGGATAAATTGTAATTGAAAACTTACTTCAATCATGGTCAAGGGCCGGTGACAATATCTAGATTTAGTATGAGTTATACTTGTTAGTCAATAAGTTCGCCCGCCCGTGGGAATAAAAACAGCTAGGCTCTCCCAAAAATTACCAGAAAGAATTGGTTTAAAGCCTCTCCCTTTGAGGGTGAAATTAAAATCAGACTATTCATTGCTTCAATCCTCTTCCTTCCTTCCTGCCAGGTAGAGGTAGCTGTCAACTGTCAACTGTCAACTGAATGAACAAAGGATACTAAAATGTCTCAGGGTTTTCAAATTCAACTTGCTGATGCTAAGAAAAATTCTCACGCTCAAACTAAGAAGAAAGATCTGCCCGAAATGAGAGATATAGCAATCCTAAATAATTTTCTATGCGCCCGTGTACTGATGGGTTTTGGGATAATTAAATTTATTTCCGTAGTCTTGATAATGATTTAGGATTGCTATATGGGGACACAAACTGAAATTGCTCAAAAGATTATTGAGAAAAAGGCGGATTATGTACTGGCACTTAAAGCTCACCATCCGACTTGATACTCTCAAGTTACAAAATGGTTTGAAAAATCGGCTATAGCCGATCATATATTAGGTTCTTCTGAACCTTTTTGTCAAGCTTAATTAAGATGCTCTTACCCTGGATATTAGGGGCGGTGGATGGTGCGTTCCCGCCCGGATTTTTCGTCGCGACACACCCTACGACTTCCTTCTTCCTTCTTCCTTCTTAGTTCAGTTTACCTGAGCCACAACTTAATAGTATTGTCTTTAGAACCGCTAGCAATAGTTTTGCCATCGGGACTAAAAGTCACCACATAAACCTCATCGGTATGTCCCGTCAAAGTATTCAGCAATTCTCCGGTAGCAAAGTCCCAAATTTTGATGGTTTTATCCTTGCTCCCGCTCGCAATAAATTTCCCGTCCGGGCTGATAGCAACCGACACAACATCGTCAGAATGTCCCTTGATGGAGCGAATTAAATCTCCTGTTTCGAGATTCCAGATTTTAATACTTTGATCGTAGGAACCGCTAACAATTGTCTTGCCGTCTGGACTCACAGCAACCGACCTCACTTGGTCGCCGTGTCCCTCCAGAGTTTTGAGCAACCTCCCCGTTGCTACATCCACAATTGTAATTTTTTTATCCTTAGAACCGCTAACCAAACTTTTGCCATCGGGAGTGAAAGCAACAGAATAAACAAAATCTGTATGGTCTGGCAAATTATGAATCAAATTGCCAGTTTCCGCATCCGAAATCTTGGTGGTTTTGTCTCCGCTGCCGCTAGCAATCAGCTTGCCATCGGGGCTGAAAGCGACTGACCAAACAGAAGCTTTGTGGTCGAGAAGGCGCGTCCCTTCTCCTGTTTTTAAATCCCACAGCATGACTCTCCAAAAACCTGTTCCTGTCGCAAGTTTCGTACCCTTTGCGTCGAAAGCAACCGACCAAATGGTAGATGAATCTCCGGGGAAAGTGCGGATCGATTTGCCTGTGGCTAAATCCCAAATTTGGATGGTTTTGTCTTTAGAACCGCTGGCTAACATTAAGCCATCTGGACTGAAAGCAACAGACCCAACTGCATCTGAATGCTGAGCAAAGTTTTTGACTTTGGCGTTTTTCCAGCGCAGACCGGCTTGGCACTCTTGCTGTAAGTTTTGAGCGGATTTATAGCTGCTGGAAGTGTTGGCAATTGTTGGGATTTGGCTGATGCAGCCTTCATAATTGCTTTCTTTATAAAGTGCATCAATTTGATTGAATTGTTGGGATTCTTGCTGCACTTGCTGCTGTCTTTCTTGCCATTTTAGGTATCCGTAAATACCGCCGATCGCAGCCAAGAGTGCTGCAATCGTTGCTCCGGCGAGATAAGGATTGAATTTGCGAGGTTCTTTGGCGACAATTGCTGCGGCGCTGGGGCTGGGGCTGGCGATCCTCTCCGTTGGCGTAGCCCCCGTAGGGGCGGGCTGCGCTAACGACAAATCGGTTTTTCCGTTGAGATTTACCTCCGAGGATACCGCCGGAATTGCCTGCACCCCCGGTGGAAGAGCGCTGCTGGCTGGTGGCGGATTGGGGTTGGGGTTGCGGTGTCCCTCCAAAACTATGGCGATCGCCTTGTACAATTTACCGAATAAAGATTTAGGAACGACTAATTCTTCGATTCTGGTAGCATCTTCGTCAGTAAGCCCTAAAACTTGCTGCAAGCGTTTTAATTCCTCGCGAGTTTCCACAGAAAAGGGATATTCTTGCTGCATGGCTTCTTGCAGCGATTGTTCGTAGCGTTCGCCTTTTTCCCTGTATTTCCGGTAAGGGTTCAATACCTCATCTTCGATCACGTCTGCTTCTTCTGGTTGCAATTCCAAACTGACGCGCAATTCTTCTAATATTCTCCGACCGACGACAGTAATGTCACCGCGACTGCTGCTGCGCCGATCGACTTCTTCGCGATAGATTGTGAGTTTGGGTATCCGCGCGCGCGATCGATCGCCAATTTTCCGTAAATCGGCTAAAGTCTCCGCCGCCGACTGGTAGCGTTCCCGAAAATCGTAGCGCACCATATTGTCCAAAACATCGGCCAGCGCTTGGGAGCACGTGGTTAAATGGCGCCAAACAATTTCGCCTTTATTAGAATTTTTCAAATCCCGCAGTTTCGGCAAATCGTAAGCCGGCAAACCCGTCATCCCTTGGATACCAATCATTCCCAAAGCGTAGATATCGCTGTTGAGTTGCGGGTTGTATTGAAATTGCTCGATCGGCATATATTCCAGAGTACCAATCCGCACAGTTATCGGCGCTTGTCTTTGAGCGATGTGAATTTCTTTCACCGAGCCAAAGTCGATCAAAACCAACTTGTTGTCCGCATAGCGGCGGATTAAATTTGCTGGTTTAATATCTCGGTGAATTACGCCCTGTCCGTGTACAAACACTAAAATTTCTAACAGTTCCTTCAGTAAAGGAATCATTTGTTCTTCTGTTAGAGGTTTCCCCGGTACAATCTCGGTCGATAGCGAGTGACCGGCTACAAAAGATTCAACTAAGAAAAATTCTTCGTTTTCTTCAAAATAAGCGAATAGCTGAGGGATTTGGTCGTGTTGACCGAGCTTTTCTAGAACTTCTGCTTCTTTTTGAAAAAGACGGCGCGTAGTATTAATTAATTTCGGTTCGCTGGTACCGGGACGCAGGTGCTTGACAAAGCACTGCGGTTCGCCCGGGCGGCGAATATCTTTGGCCAGATAAGTTTGTCCAAATTCTCCTGTTTCTATGACTTCAATGATGTGATAGCGTCCATCTAAAAGTTGGCTCACCATGATAATAACGCAGCCTTTTTTTGGTTGATTTTCGCAAGAAACAGTTTCACTTCCGGCAGGAATTGGTATTTTTTGACGTAAGTAAGACCGAGAGTTCCCGTTTTTCGGGTACGCAACGCGCACTCTTAAGCCTTTAGATAGCCGATCGAACAATTTGTTGCGCAAGCCCTGTATTTTTTAGAGTGTCGCCTTGATGGTTGACGTTTTTTCTGTGATGAGTCGCAAGTCAGTCAGTCGATTTTAGATTTTAGATTTTAGATTTTAGATTTACTTGCAGCTTTGAATCTGCGAGCTTGAACCTTGGTCTAAAATTGTGAGCTACTCGCGACTCCTGTCGGAAAGCAAGTATCCGTTTTTTTTGGAGGGGGGTGAGATTTTTTTCATTTAAATTGCCGATTTTGGACGAGCCAGATGCCCAGCCCACAAGCATTTAACTGTCTTCCACCGCCACGGCTTGCCGAATGTTCAATTGACTAATACTTTATTTTTTCAACATTTGCAAAGCTTGATATCCCAAAAAGAAAAAACCCAAAGCACCGAGTATCGCTATGGTATCCGCCAACACATCGACTGTAACAAATTCGCCCATTGCAAGATCCTCTGACAACTGATATCTATCCTCGGCTTTTCGGTCGCTGACTGGGTGAGGGGTAAGACCCCTTGCTGCGGTAGAGCCGAAAGATGCTCACAAATTATAGCAAAGGAGAGGCTCAAAATAACTTTTTGGGCGATCGACTAGCTTTTTGTTTTAATATTTTTTAATATTTAAGGAGACAAATTGTGCACCGAAGTTTTGAGGTCAGTTCGCTTTGATATTGTTAACCCTGGTAATTTTTTCTCTCATAGTAAGTAGAGCTTACACTAAGAATTTGCGCCGATCGGTCAAAAATGCGCCTCGAACCGACAGCAGTGCAGCCAGGCCCTCACCGGAGCGATCCCCGAAAGTTTCGGTAATCGTACCAGCATACAACGAAGCTGAGAATATTCGGGATTGCGCGATCGCCATTTTGGAGAGTACAGCGCCCTCAGTGGACAACCTAGAGGTTTTGATTGTAGACGATCGCTCGACAGACGACACGCTCGCGATCGGGCTAACTCTGCAACAGCAGCTCAACGACCCCCGCCTCAAAATATTAGCAGGTCAGGCGCGACCTGCCAACCAATATTGGGCGGGCAAAAACTGGGCCTGCGCCCAAGGTGTGTCCGAAGCAACCGGAGATTTTCTATTATTTATCGATGCAGACGTGCGGCTGAAACCGGGGGCGATCGAAACCGCGATTGCAACAGCAGAAACCGAGAAAATAGACTTGCTAACCTGTATGCCAGCACTGGTTTGTGAGTGTTTAGCCGAGTGGTTGGTGCAGCCGTTAATGTTCAATCACCTAGCAGTTTGCTACGATTTTGCTGCGGTTAATGATGCCTCAAAAATAGACACTGCTTTTGCAGGCGGCCCATTTATGCTGTTTAGACGATCGGCCTACGAAAAAATCGGCGGACACGAAGCAGTTGCAGGCGAAATTGTGGAAGATGTGGAATTAGCTAGACGCATCAAACGTGCAGGTTTAAAGCTTGGACTTTATTCGGGTTCAAATTTGGCATCCGTGCGGATGTATCGGTCTTGGAGCGCATTGTGGGAAGGCTGGACAAAGAATTTGTATCTCGGTGCTAACCGCAGTTGGGGCATGATGATTTACATGGCAGCAATTATGTTATTTCTTTATCCGATGCCGTGGTTGGCATTAGGTATTTTGCTGGCTAACGGCGAAATCGCCAACCTAATTACCAATCACCAATTAGCAATTAGCAATTACCAATTGCCAATTACCTTGTTAACTATTTGTTTATCTGCGATCGTAATTTGGCATCATTACAATTTGCGCCGCTTAGGTGCCGAAATTTCTGAGTGTTCGACGAAATACTGGTGGTTGGGAGGTTTGGGAGGTACGTTAATTGCGGCAATTGCGATCGGTTCTGCGATCAAAACAGAAACCGGTTGGGGATGGACTTGGCGCGGGAGAACTTTGCAAATCAACAATTAATCCCCGATTTTGTATTCATAAGAATTAGTGGTAGGGTGCGTCAGGTTAGACATTTTCAATCAGTACGAAAAGTCTAATTCTGACGCACCATTTATTCGCAGGTGCATCAGTGTGAGATTGTTGGCTTGTCCCCAAAATAATCATACTGACGCACCCTACGATAACTTATGCTTCTGCGTATACAAAAGCAGGTACACGCTTATAAGCAGGAGTGCCAGATCGCTTTTCAATCTCCGGGTTAAAGATTACATTAACTTCAGGATAAAACATCAAAGCAGCACCCTCACGAACCGCCCCGTAAATCACCTCCACATTTTCCATTTTCCCCACATTTCCCTGCACCGTAACCAGCTGATGTTCGTGCAAACCCGCGCTTTCTGCATCCTCGGGATTCATTAAAATGCAGTTGCGGTGCGGCATTCCCCGGTACTTGTCATCAATTTTGTAAACCACAGTATTGTGCTGAGAATAACTGCGTCCCGTCATCAATGCCACCACTAAACCCCGCACCGATTCCGATGCACCAAAATCTTTGATTTCCGGTAATTTCAGCACGGGTAAAGGCGTCACAAACATCTTAGCTTTGCCGGAATCAGTTGGGAATTTAGGTTCCGTAAAAATCCTGCCGCTGATAGTAAATTCCTCTTGGGTTTCATCAATTGTTGCCATTTTTTCAAACCCCGGAATAGTCTTGGCAATTAATTGCCGAACGTACTTGGTATCTTGAAGTTGGCGCCAATCTACGGGATAAGTGCCGTGAATTCTGGCCGCCAATTCTGTTAAAAAATGCACTTCTGGAATTAAATCAGAATCTTTGAGATGAGTTTCTCCTTCATCATTGAAACGCACAAAATTATTTCCGGATTCCACCGTTGTTTTGTGGGGATTTTCAAAGCGATTCAGCACTGGAATCACAATTGTATTGTGCTTTGCCAATCCGCTAAAATGTCCCAAATTAGGTTTGGTTGCGAGGTAAATAATAGTTTCAATCTTGCCTAAAGCGCGTTTTGCTTCAGTTGAATCCGGATTTGCCCCGTACAAGTTGCCGCCAAGACAGAGTAGCGTATCGACTTTACCTTCATCTGCTGCTTCAATGAGCGATCGAGTATTGTAACCCTTAACAGCGCTCAGGGGACGCCCCAACAACTGTTCGAGAGTATGTTGGATTTCTTTTTTCAGCTCCACAGTCACGCCCATAGAGCCGAA
>JBDTEI010000233.1:0-3936 GCA_039922675.1 Microcoleus sp. | reverse complement strand
GGAATTGCCCAAGTATTGGGGCCAGAAAATGTTACCATTATCTGTACAGATGACTATCACCGCTACGACAGAAAGCAGCGCGCCGAAATCGGACTCACAGCACTGCATCCCGACTGCAATTACCTCGACATCATGCAGCAGCACCTCAGCCTGCTGCGCACCGGACAAGCTATTCTAAAACCCATCTACAACCACCACTCAGGTACATTTGACCCGCCGGAATATATCAAGCCCAGTAAATTTGTAATCGTTGAAGGTTTGCTGGGTTACTCAACGCGAACCATCCGCGATTCTTACGATGTAAAAGTGTATCTCGCTCCCCCAGAAGCACTGCGAACTCAGTGGAAAGTTAAACGCGATATTATGAAGCGCGGTTATACTGAAGAACAGGTACTTGCAGAAATGGAAAAGCGGGAACCGGATTCAGAAGATTATATTCGCCCCCAGCGCAAATTTGCCGATGTTGTAGTTAGTTTTTACCCGTCAGAAGCAGACAAAGAATCAAATTTAAGCGTCCGTTTAGTGCTGAGACCGACAATTCCTCACCCTGATTTTACTGAGATTTTAGGTCGAGGTAGCGATAGTTTTAAACCGGCAATTCGCCTGGGGCTCGATCGCGATATGGGCAAACCAGTAGACGTTTTAGAAGTAGACTCCCACGCTACTAGCGAACAAGTCAACGAACTAGAAAAGATTTTGTGCAACGAAATGCCCCACCTGCGGGGATTTTGCAGCGCCCAAGGCAACCCAGAAATTGGTAAACTAATCGGCACAACTGGCGAACTTTTGCAAAGTTACCCGCTAGCTTTGACGCAGTTGCTAGTTGCATATCACATGATGAAAGCAATTCATTTGTATTAATTGAGAAGACTTGGCGGTTGAAACCAGGCCTATACAAGAAGTAGCAAATCCGGGTTAGATATCGCCGAGCCGATCGAACTCGGCGGTTGAAACCGCGTCTATACAAACAAAGTCGGCCTGCGCCGACTGAAGAATAAAGAGAGTCGGAAACCCGGATTTGGTATGATAGCTGACTATTGACTCATAACTTGGGAATCGGCTATTTTCCAAATGCCGTCCCAATACTCTAAACTGTAGCGAACTAACTTGGTGTTAAAACTGCTACTATCGACTTTACAGTTTCGGTAAAGGGTAGCATCTTCGGTAATTTTGACTTCTATGGTGGCTTTGTTTCCCGATGCTGCAAAGCGTTCGACGGATTCCAGTTTTTGGACGCCGTACCGGTACTGAGAGTTGCTGGTTGTCAAATAGTCGATCGCCTTTGCAGTATCGGAATACAGAATACCCGTAGTCATTTTAGCCAGTAATTGGCGATCGAACGGAGGAGCAAATATTCTCGGCTTCGCATCAAGCCACCTGCTAATTAAATCCGATGCTTGTCCGAGAGTAATATTTAGGGCTTGACTGATATAATTTAAGCAGTAATTGGTGGTCGGCAGTTGTTCGGCACAACCGCCAAAATTTTCCGGTTTCGCGGGTACAGCCAACAATAAAGGAGTTATGATTGCGACTAGGACGATGGATTTTAGATCTCAATTCCTCAATTCCTCAATCATCATAAATTGTCTCGATCGCAGTTGGCGAAACAGCAAAATATGGACTCGGATCGAGACTTAGTATTTGTATGGCTAAGGTGCTGTAAGAGTGCACCCTAAAAATAGCGGTAGTTCGCCAGTAGCTTGCTCTACATAATTTACTGGCGAAATTGAGGAATTTTAATTATATTATTTTTATCACAATTGAGGATAAGTCCTCAGTGAGAGCCTGCGTCTGATTAACAGTTGCCAATTGCTCAATTGGCATCGAGACTGGCAACTGACTTTGAGGTGCGGGCAGCATTTCGCCTCGGAAGTCTAGGAGGGTGACGAGCAGCAGGTAGGCAACTGCTAACATTATAGAAATCACGCCGGTGATAATAGCAATAATTTTTGAACGTTCCATATTCAGAAAAATTTAAGTGCAGCTAATATTAGTTTAACATTAAAAAGAGCCATTATGACTAAACTTATGCAATAGAATATAATCCAGTACGGTTCAGATAAGACTGTTTATTGCCCGGAGAACCCCCTAAATTCCCCGGATAGTCGGGGGACTTTGAGAAGACTCTTGTCCCCCCTTTCTCAAGGGGGGCTAGGGGGATCAGACTTAACCCAAGCGTATTAGAATATAATCAGGTGCTACTTATTTATATGACGAAAATGGAACCTCTTATAGATGCGCCAAATCCCACCGAGATGCCCGGAGCTACCCCAGTGGTGGAAACATTTAATCTGGGGAAGTTCTACCGTACCGGCTTCTGGATGAACGAAAAGATTGAATCGCTCAAAAGTTGCACTCTGACTGTCTCTGAGGGGGAAACTTTCGGGCTGTTAGGACAGAATGGAGCGGGGAAAACTACGCTGCTGAAGACGTTGCTGGGGATAGTGCGGCCGACTTCTGGCAGGGCGCTGTTGTTGGGGAGGCCTTTGGGCGATCGCAACGTGAAGCGGCGAGTCGGCTATTTGCCAGAAAATCCCTACTTTTACGATTATCTCACGGGCTGGGAATTCTTGCAATTTGCGGCGGGTTTGTTTGAAATTCCCCCCTCGATTCAGCGGCAGCGAATTCCGCATTTGCTAGACTTAGTTGGGCTAGCTCAATCGGCGGCAATTAAAAAACAGTTGCGCCAGTATTCTAAGGGAATGCTGCAACGAATCGGTATGGCTCAAGCTTTGATTAACAATCCAGATGTGGTATTTTTGGATGAGCCGATGTCTGGTTTAGATCCGATGGGGCGCTATCAGATGCGGGAGATAATTTTATCGCTGAAAAATCAAGGGAAAACAATTTTTTTTAATTCGCATATATTGTCGGATGTGGAGAAGATTTGCGATCGGGTGGCAATTTTGGCTAGGGGTGAGTTAATCTGCATAGGTGCGATCGACGAACTCCTTGGTAATACTAAAACTTACCGGGTTGAAGGTAGGGGCGGCCACTTGAATATCCTGCAAAAATGGATACCGGATATGGAAGTTGATAATGATGTGTGGTACGGTCATTTGCAGGGCGAGCCGAAGGAGTTTATTTCTAGTCTGAGCACGAGTGGAGGGCAGCTAATTGGGATGAATTTGGCTAAGCCTTCTTTGGAAGAGTTTTTTATGCAGCAACTGCAAGAAAGAGGAATTTATTCGAGTGGTTGATGTAGGGAAACGGCACTGCCGTGTCCGGCTGTTTTGTTATGTAGGGAAACGGCACTGCCGTGTCCGGTGCCGGGATTGTGGGCACGGCAATGTTATTTTTGGCGCGGGGAATATGGACACGGTAATTCCGTTTTTTACAAGAAATATGGACACGGCAGTGCCGTTTCCCTACCGGGAATATGGACACGGTAATGTCATTTGTTGCGCGGGGAATATGGACACGGTAATTCCGTTTTCACAAAAAATATGGACACGGTATTGCCGTTTCCCTACCGGGAATATGGGCACGGCAATGTCATTTTTGGCGTGGTAATATGGACACGGCAGTGCCGTTTCGCTACGGGGAATATGGAATATCCTGCGAAAAATCTTCGGTAAATTCTTGCACATTAGCCAACAATGGTAACGGCGGATTACTGCAAATTTGTTCGGGATAATTCCACACTTTCAGATATTCATCTACTCCCGAAATAGCCGTCGCTGCTGCATCCAAATCCCCAGCTTGACACCCGTGATAATGGGCTCTGATCAACGGCTTAATATCCTCAATATGTTGCCATTCAGATTTAGGTTTGAGGGGAATGCTGATAAAATATTCGTAAGCTTGGCGGTGTGCGGTGCGAAAGTTTTCGGGATTTTGATTCAACAGCCGATCGCCCTTTTCGCGTACCAACGGATGCAACTGGTAAGACGATCGCTGAAAATCATAATACAGCAATTGTCGGCGTTTGAGAGC
>JBDTEI010000232.1:0-3568 GCA_039922675.1 Microcoleus sp. | reverse complement strand
CTTGTGGACTTTTCGCTCGCCTGGTCGATCGACTCGCCCGCTTTTGAGACCAATTTTTTTAACTATTGGTGTACTCCAGAGGACGACGATCGCAGAAACCAGAAAAGCGACTACATGGTACAGATACTGGTGCGGCATCTGAAATCAATTTTAAATAATAGTGCGGGGCAATTAGGCTGTCAGGCAGAGTCTACTACATTTCAGATGGCTTATCACAAGGAAACATCTTTAAAGTGCGACTGGGGGGTTTGGGAGCCGGAAATTTGTTGGAGTGGAAGTTGCCCGATCGCCAAAAAGTGAGATTTTTAACTTAGTAACTCTCAAATTAAGACCCTTGGGGATCTGTGCTGCGATCGCGATACTGTCGATCGACACATCGATCCGAGTGGATTTATCCCTCGAAAGGGGCGGGTAGATCGATATCTTTGGCTACTGACAAATATGTCGGGTAAAACCCGCCCCGCGCGATCGATATATGTACGTTAAAACAGGGGGCGATCGCGAATGGCAACTCTCAATCTTTTCCGGCTCTTTTACCCTTTTACCCGTACACTTTTAACTACAAATTCCCCATTGCTAATCAGGAAAATTAAGCTAATGCAGGCACTTTCAAGAACAAGTGCGGATATAACGGGAAGCGATCGCAAAGTGCAGCTACTCGCCGCAGACAATCGGCGGTGACGCTTTCATCATCTGGATTCAGGAGTCGATCGGCAATAATATTACCAATTTCGGTAAATTCAGAAGTTCCCATGCCCCTGGTGGTCATCGCTGGCGAACCGAGTCTCAAACCGCTGGTGACAAAAGGCGATGCTGGATCGAAAGGCACGGTATTTTTATTAGCCGTAATATTCACACCGCTAACTAATTGGTCGGCTCGCTTGCCTGTCATATTTGCCGATTGCAAATCTACTAGCATTAAGTGATTGTCCGTGCCGCCGGAAACGAGTTTTAAACCCCGCTGCTGCAACTGTGCAGCTAAAGCCCGCGCATTTTCTATTACTTGACCGGAATAAGTTTTAAATTCGGGTTTTAATGCTTCGCCGAAAGCTACTGCTTTGCCCGCAATAACGTGTTCTAAGGGGCCGCCTTGAGTGCCGGGGAACACTGCTTTGTCAAACTTTTTGCCAAGTTCGGGGTCATTAGTCATAATCAATCCGCCACGGGGGCCTCGCAGGGTTTTGTGAGTGGTGGTGGTGACTGCGTGACAGTGGGCGAGGGGGCTGGGGTGGTGGCCTGTGGCGACTAACCCGGCGATGTGGGCGATGTCGGCGAGCAGGTAGGCTCCGATTTCGTCGGCGATCGCTCTAAACTTTTCAAAGTCGATAATTCGCGAATATGCTGAATAGCCGCAAATCAGCAATTTCGGTCGGTTTTGTTTCGCCAGTGCCAAA
Organism: Microcoleus sp.; assembly: GCA_039922675.1. GTDB lineage: Bacteria > Cyanobacteriota > Cyanobacteriia > Cyanobacteriales > Microcoleaceae > Microcoleus. Next base: position 2,174 of record JBDTEI010000232.1, on the reverse strand, counting down.
ATTTCGTCGTAGTCAAGCTGTTCTGTTTCTTTGTTAACGCCGTAGTGAAAAGCTTTGAACCATTTGCCGGATACGTTGACGGGCGAACCGTGGGTCAAGTGTCCGCCGTGGGACAAATCCATGCCCATAATTGCGTCCCCAGGCTCTAGCAAGCTCAAAAACACTGCAAAGTTGGCTTGAGCGCCGGAGTGGGGCTGGACGTTGGCGTGAGCTGCTCCAAAGAGCTGTTTGGCGCGATCGATCGCAATTTGCTCGATGCCGTCAATAAATTCGCAGCCGCCGTAGTAGCGTTTGGCTGGCAGTCCTTCGGCGTATTTATTGGTCAGCACTGAGCCTTGAGCTGCCATTACTGCGGCGGAGGTAAAGTTTTCGCTGGCGATCAGTTCTAGGTGATCTCGCTGCCGCTGGAGTTCTTGCCCGATTAAATCGGCAATCTGCGGGTCGGTTTTGGAAAGCAAGTCTAAGTTAGTGTCGGTCACAATAATCAACCTCTTGACAATTTAGGATTGCGAATTTGGGATCTTTTACCCTACTACGGATTTCACATGATTTATCCAAATATTACATTGTGTTCAGCTTAAGCCGTTTGTCCCAAGTTCCTGACATACAATGAAATTACTGGTGTGAAACCTGCCGGAGGTATCAAATGTTAGTTATTCTAATGGAAAATCAGATGCTTGCCCCTCAGTGTGTTTGCCAAGGTTGTGTGCTCGCCGATCGCACGGGCCAACCGCGCTGGAGCGGTGGAGAGCTTCGCTGTGGCCATCCAGTTGCTAAACCTACGGAAAATTTGCCCGATCGATACGAGTGTCTAATGGGCTTCGTCATTGCCAATATTAAATAATCATGGGGCATGGGGCATCGGGCATCGGGCATGGTGACTATTGAACCCGACTCGCTCTAAGTACCCCTGAATCTACTCGGCTCTGAGTGTGGGAAAATTCCGGGCGAGTCGGAATTGAGCCTGCTGCGTTATCCTGAGTTTAACGGGAATTGATAGTTAAATCGATCGACTCAGGAGAGTTCATTATGACTTGGCGCGGATCTACGACTGTTCCAGACCGGATTTTTGCTTCTTTGCCTTATTTGCTGCCACTGATTGACGGGCTGGGGTTTGGCAGGTATCTGTTTGCACAGTTTCCTGTCCTGCAACTGTTTTTTATCCCGCTAGCTCCGTTGCTTCAGATTTATAGGTTGCCCTTCGCTAGCTTGATTATTTTCTTTGCGCTGTATTTAGGAGTAGTTAGAAACGAAAACATCAGTCACTTCATTCGTTTTAATGCGATGCAGGCGATTCTTTTAGACATTGTTTTGATGCTGTGCGGTCTGGTTTTGCCGATTTTTTCTAAAAGCTTGCAAGTCGCCTTTATTGCGGAAACTCTGTATAATATGGTGTTTTTGGGCGCTTTTGCTGCATTCGTCTATGCAGTCGTTCAGTCGGCGTTGGGACGCTATGCAGAGATTCCTCCGCTTTCGGATGCAGTTTATATGCAGGTACGTTAGTCAGTAATTATTGGTTATTTGTTGGTTGTTATTTGTTGGTTGTTATTTGTTATTCGGATCGAAGCTAATAACCAATAACTAATAACCAATAACTAATAACCAATAACCAATAACTAATAACCAATAACTAATAACCAATAACTACGGTATTCTCCAGACTGCCGATGCCTTCTATTTCAATGCGGACTCGATCGCCTATTTGTAGCGGCCCTACCCCTTGTGGCGTTCCTGTCAGTATCACATCGCCGGGAATTAGAGTCATAATTTGACTGATGTAGGAGACGAGAAAGTCTGGGGAAAATACCATGCGATCGATCTGAGATGACTGTACCGGTCGATCGCTATCATTGACAAAAGTCTGCAACTGTGCGCCGGGACTCAATTCGCGGACAATCCAAGGCCCCAAGGGACAAAATGTATCGAACCCTTTCGCCCTCGCCCATTGGTTGTCACGCTTTTGCAAATCTCTGGCTGTCACGTCGTTGGCGATGGTATAGCCCCAAATCTTGCCGTGTGCTTGTTCGGGAGTGCAGTTGCTACAATATTCGCCAATTACCAAGGCCAATTCTCCTTCGTAGTCTACCCTTTCCGACTGCTTGGGATAGCGAATCGCTCCACCTGCGGGGATGATAGCGCTGGGAGGCTTAAAAAACAGCAGGGGCTCTTCGGGT
>JBDTEI010000231.1:0-6528 GCA_039922675.1 Microcoleus sp. | reverse complement strand
CTGGACGCACGTACAACGCGCCTGCACCTTGTGGCCCGTAAAGTTTGTGACTGGAAAGCGAAAGCAAGTCTACGGGGAGTTTCTGCACGTCAATCGGTAGTTTGCCGGCAACTTGAACAGCATCGGTATGAAACAGGATATTGCGATCGCGCGCAATTTGTCCTAAAGTCTCTATTGGTTGCAGTGTACCAACTTCGCTTTGTCCGTAGATGATCGAAATTAACACTGTATGCGATCGCAGTGACTCTTGCAAATCCAAAGGATGAATTCGCCCATATTTATCGACTGGTAATCGCGTTACTTCCCATCCCAATTCTTCGAGTTGTCGCGCCGGTTCTGATACGGCAGAATGCTCTACACTAGAAATAATGATATGTTGCGGCTTTGTATAAAGACGCGCAATTCCCATAATTGCTAAATTGTCCGCTTCAGTGCCGCCCGAAGTAAAAATCATCGATTCCGGTAGCGCATTAATCAAGCTAGCAACCTGCATTCTAGCTAATTCTAAAGCAGTCGCCGCCCTTTGTCCCCACTCGTGCAAACTAGAAGGATTCCCCCAATGCTGAGTTAGGGCTTTTTGCATGGCTTCAATTGCTTCTGGGCGTGTCGGCGTTGTAGCACTATAGTCGAGGTAAATTTGCATGATTTTAATGAGTTAGTTGTTAGTTGTTATTGGTTAGTTGTTATTGGTTATTGGTTATTTGTTGGTTGTCAAGAGTCTGTGGGTGGTTTGCTTTTGGGTATTTTCTTAATTTTCAACGCTTGAGTATTTGCTTTGCTTTGAATTGAGTTTAGGTAAGCGTTGAGTTTGGGAGATAGTTCGTCTATTAAAGGTTTTATGCGCTCGATTTGCTCGGTTGTTAACAGGTGTCGGGCACAAGCTAATCTTAACCAGTGTCTTGTTTCATGTAGTGACCCCCTGGCTATTTTGATAAAACGTTGATTATCATTGTAGTTATACCGCCCATTCCCCTCGGCAATATTAGCACCAATACTATCGACTGACCTAACCAATTGTTGCCCCACTGTATTTTTAGGAAAGAAATCCCAGGATTGAACAATAAACCAAACTTCATTAGAAATTTGCTCTGCTAATTGATAAACCTGCAACTCTTGAAACCTAACCATACATTTAAAAGTTGAATATTGAACAATTATAACATCTTCCAAAAAAAAGCACAATAACAACTAACCAATAACAACTAACCAATAACAACCAACCAATAACAACTAACAACCAATAACAACTAACAACCAATAACAACTAACCAATAACAACTAACCAATAACAACTAACAACTAACCAATAACAACTAACCAATAACAACTAACTCCCAGGCTTGCAGACGTTGTACTCTTCGTGGGACAAAACTTTTTGGGGAATTAAGAAAGTGCCGCAATCTTCACAAAGCATTCTGTAGTTGCGTGTTACAGGAATACTCACAATCCAGCGGTTGTGACGCAAGCGTTTGCCTCCGAAATCTCTGTAATTCTTATTTTCGCCCAAAGCTGCTATAATAGCGCGAGCTTTAGTAACTACATGGTCTGGCAGACCTCTGAGATCGATCGCATCTCTAGCAAATGATGCTTCCCTCTCTTGTTTTTTGGTTTGTTTTTCTGCCAGCATTTCAACATATTGCTGCTGCGCCACCAACTCTTGCGTGCAGCGATGGCACGCTTTACCATATCCTTTGTGACCGCAATCAAAACTTGTTTTTCTTTTAGCCATAAGCATCAGTATCGGGTTTGACCCACGCCCCTGAATGCTGCTACCCTACCAGTGATGCTTCCGGCATCGAGGCAGTTCTACAAGACGCAAAATCTATTCCGTTTCATAAATTTAATAGTTTTAACTTGGCTTGATCCAATATCTTTGAACTGTGAATAGACCGATGACCTCAATAAAAATTTAAATTTTGTGAATGTACTTTATTATAATTTACCAGGTTTGTGTTGTGTTGGATTGCTGGCGATCGCCCTAGCGGCTTGCGGACAAGCAAAGCAGGACGTGCAGAATTTACCTCCCAGTCTGGCTCCGCTGCCTCAAGACCCATTGTTGCAAGTATACTTCAATCAGTCCCTCACTTCGAGTTATACAGAGCCTTACCGCGCGCAAACTAGACCTGGTGATGATTTAGAAAAGTTAATCGCCGAGGCTGTAGCAAGTGCTGAATCGACGGTAGATGTAGCGGTTCAGGAGTTTCGGTTGCCCGGTATTGCACGCAAAATGGCCGATCGCGCGCGCACTGGAATTAAAGTGAAATTAATTGTCGAACATCTGTACAGTCGCCCTTGGAGCGATTATACAGCCCAGGAGTTGGCGAAGTTGCCAGAACGAGAGCGCGATCGTTACAACGAATTTGTGCAACTAGCCGATACCAATAAAGACGGCAAATTAAGCCCGGAAGAAATCAAGCAAAACGATGCTTTGGTGATTCTTAAAGATGCCGGAATTCCTATAATTGACGATACCGCTGACGGCAGTAAAGGCAGCGGTTTGATGCACCACAAATTTGTAGTAATTGACGGCAAAACCGTCATCGTAACTTCCGCTAATTTTACGACAAGCGATATCCACGGCGATTTCAAAACAGCAGCAAGTCGCGGCAATGCCAACAATTTGCTAAAAATTGCCAGCCCTGAATTAGCGCAACTATTTACTCAAGAATTTAACATTATGTGGGGCGACGGGCCCGGAGGTAAACCGGACAGTAAGTTTGGCATCAAAAAACCGTTTCGTCAAGTGCAAAAAGTGAGAGTTGGGAATGCAACTGTTGCGGTTCAATTTTCGCCAACGAGTGCGACTTTGCCTTGGGAAACCAGCCCAAATGCTTTGATTAACAAAACCTTGGGTAGTGCGAAAAAGTCTGTTGATTTGGCACTGTTTGTATTTTCGGCGCAGCGGTTATCAAATACTCTAGAACTTGAATCTAGGCGCGGTGTGGCGGTGCGAGCTTTGATCGACTCAAATTTCATTTATCGCCCTTACAGCGAAGGTTTAGATATGATGGGGGCGACTTTGATGCAGAATTGTCGGTTGGAATCTGACAATCGCCCGTGGAAAAAGCCGCTAACTACAGTGGGAGTGCCGCTGTTACCAACGGGCGATCGCCTGCACCACAAATTCGGCGTTATCGACGGCAAAACGGTGCTTACAGGTTCTCACAACTGGAGTGAGGCTGCAAATCACGGGAATGATGAGACGTTGCTGGCGATCGACAGCCCGACGGTTGGGGCCCATTTTGAGCGGGAGTTCGATCGGCTTTACAAGGGTGCAATTTTGGGAATTCCCGCCCGCATCAAACAGAAAATAGACGCTAAGCAAAAAGAGTGCGATTCAGTGCAAGCAGCATCAAAATCTGTGAATTCTAAGCCTCAAATTGCAGGTAAAAAGTTAGTTAATTTGAATGCCGCAACTCAGGAAGAATTAGAAACTTTACCAGGAGTTGGCCCGAAGTTAGCCCAGAAAATTATTGCTGCGCGGCAAAAGCACCCTTTTCAGTCTTGGGAGGATGTGGAAAACTTGCCAGGAGTCGGAAACAAAACAGTAGACAAGTGGCGAGATTTAGTCGCATTTTAAAATAAACGAAGACGGCGGTTGAAACCGCGCCTACACAAACGATGTCCACTCCAAGCGGACTGAATAAAATCACATAACATACAAACGCCCGGCCTTATTATCTTCAACCTGCGGAGGCAGGTTTTGTTTGTATAGGCGCGAATTCTATTCGCCGTCCCATCGGCAATTATTGCTATTATTCAACCCGCTTGGAGTGGGTTTTGTTTGTGTAGGCGCGAATTCTATTCGCCGTCCCATCGGCAATTATTGCTAAAACGAAGACTATTATTCAACCCGCTTGGAGTGGGTTTTGTTTGTATAGGCGCGAATTCTATTCGCCGTCTAATCTGAATAAAATCACATAATTTTAAACGCCCGGCCTGATTATCTTCAACCTGCGGAGGCAGGTTTTGTTTTTATAGGCGCGAATTCTATTCGCCGACCGATCTGCCGATCGGAAATTATTAATTCAAGTAACTGGATGAAAGTAAAATGCCGCAGCTAACACAATATATGTTGCTAAAAGCAGCACTCCTTCCAGCCAATTCGATCGCCCGTCGAGACTAATTAGATTAGCGATTGTAACTGCAACGGCAACTGCAACCACTTCAAACGGATTAAAATTTAAATCCATCGGCTGATGAATCACGATACCAATAATCACCAACACCGGCGCTACCAGCAAAGCAACTAGCAAACTCGAACCCATCGCTACAGAAACCGACAAATCCATATTATTTTTCATCGCCACTCCCACCGCCGTTACGTATTCCGACGCGCCGCCCACAATCGGTAACAGAATTACGCCTGTAAACAGCGGTGTCAGTCCCAATCCTTTGGTAGTTTCTTCGACAACACCCACGAAAATTTCTGATTCAAAAGCAACAGCAACAGTTGAAGCAACTAACACGCCTATCCACAGCCACAAATTCGGTTTGTGCGCAGTAGATTCGTCGGTATTTTCAGAATCTTCTAACTTTAGTATGCCGACTTCGTAAAGATAGCTGTGAGTTTTTAAGGAAAATAGTAGCGTTAGTGCGTAAACTGCAATTAGGACGATCGCAGTTATTAACGAAAGATTCTGAATGGCTGAGGGTTCTACTCCATTGGATGTGTAAATTACCATTGTCGGCAGCAGAATTGCAATCACTGCTAGAGTCATTGTGGAACCGTTCACCCGCGCGATAATTGGCTTAAATTCTTGTTCTTTGTAGCGGATTCCCCCTAGCAGCATCGAAAATCCCATGACTAAGAGCAAGTTGCTGATAATGGTGCCGGTGATGCTGGCTTTCACGATGTCAATTAAGCCTGCTTTTAGCGCAACTATGGCAATAATTAATTCCGTAGCATTCCCGAAAACTGCATTTAATAAGCCGCCGATGGAGGGCCCTGTGACGATCGCAACTTCTTCTGTTGCTGTGCTCAACCAAATCGCCAGAGGTATAATGCCTAAAGCCGATGTGATGCAGACTGCAAGGGAGCCCCAGTGCAAATACTCAGCGGCGATGGAAATGGGGATGAAAATTAACAGCGCTATGGAAAAAAAAATTTTGATTGACATAGGAACTCGGATGGTGTATTGAAGGTAAGGTCGAGTTGTCAGGGCGATTGGACGTTTTAACCGCAGATGCACGCAGATTAACGCAGATAGTTAATGAAGGTTAATTTTAAAAATTTGGCAGTTTTTTATCTGAGTAAAAGTGCGCCGTCATTCCGAATGCTTAAAGATTTTTTATCCACATCTAAATCATTTGTCTCGTCTAATGTTACGTCTACTGTTCCTTCGCCAACAGGTTTCAGATTCACTTTTAATAATGCGTCATCTGGTCGCTTAAATAAAATTGACGCTGGTAGTGTCAGTGCTTGCAGCGTGACTGTTGAATTTTCGGCTAAGCTGCGGCGGGTCGTCTGTCCCACTACTTGATAAAATAGTCGATCGTTCGTTTTATTCGTTAATCTCACATTGGCTTTGCCATTGACGGGAACCATCTTCCCGTCAGGAACTCTTTCTGGTTCGTTAGTTTGGGCGATTTCGCCCGCAAAACTCGCATTGTTGGTGAAAGGTAAAAAGCTGTTGCCTGCTATGGCTAAGGTGACAGCCAGCAGGCTTACTATGCAGGTTTTGTCGATCGCTAGTTTGCACATTTTTTTGATTGACTTTTGATCTGAAAATTCTCACAAGCGATTTTACCTGATGCTGCTATCTTCTGGCAAGTCGCCTCAGAAGTGAATCCGAGCTTTTTATAGCTGACGCCTTGATTGTGAAGAGGCAAATTGAATATAATAAAAAGTTATAGAATTCGCCAAAAATATATATCTCAGTCTGTAGTGCCAGTTATTCAATTAAAGTAAGTTAAGTTAAGGCGCTGCCAGAAATAACGTTTGAATAGTACCCATTTTATCAGAGATATTCTGATGTAAAATACGAACTATATAGCAGAAGAAAGGATGAAAAAGGAAGAATGAAGATTTTCCCCACTCTCCCCTCTCCCACTCTCATTTCCTATTACCAGAAAGAATTGGTTTAAAGCCGGAACCCTGATCGGGAGAAATTAAAATCAGACAATTCATTACTCCAATCCTCTTCCTTCTAGGTAGAGGTGGCTGTTAACTGTTAACTGTCAACTGTTAACTGTTAACTGTCAACTGTCAACTGTCAACTGAAAGCTATTCAACTGTCAACTGTCAACTGAAAGCTATTCAACCCAACGCACTCGCACAAAATGAGCTTCGCGTCCCCAGAAGTCGTGACTTACCGAAATATCCACAATACTCAAATTAAACGGAATAGCAGTTGTCACGTAGCGCTGGGCCAAAGAACCCACATCGGGAGCTAACTGAGCCGCCGCAGCCGCCGCAGCACCTAAACCCAAAAGTTGGAGGATGGGCCCCTTTGGCATGACTAAATTGATGGCGACAGCAAGACCAGCAGTCAGCAGCATTGCCACCGACAAATTGGTGCCACAGCG
>JBDTEI010000230.1:0-7853 GCA_039922675.1 Microcoleus sp. | reverse complement strand
GCTAAAACTGGCTCTAAAGGCTGTTCTACTTTCAGCAGTAACTCGTGCAAAGTTTTTCCGGGAAAGCTAGCTTCATCAGCTTCATCTAACTCTGATTTAAGTTTTGCTACTAACCCAAATGTGGTGTAAACATCCATGCCGCAGTAGTCAGCTACTTTGACAATACTGATGTCAGCAATTGTTTTGTTTTTTGGTACTAATTCCTTGTAACTTTCTGCGACAATGCCTAAGTATTTCCTTGACAATTCGCTGAGACTGTGGCTAGTTTCTGGGTTTAGTACGTAACTGGCTAGCATGGTGTCAAATACGACGCCGGCTAGTTTGATGCCTTGACAGCGCAGGATCGATCGATCAAATTTAGCATTTTGCAGTGCCTTCGGATAATTTTCGCCTTCCAAAATCGGACGCAAAGCATTTAAAACAGTGGCTTTGTCCAAATTTGTGCCTGTTTTGTGTGCCGTGGGAATGTAAGCAACATCCTCTTCTCCGGTTCCCCAACAGCAGCCAATTCCGACTAATTCGGCATCTCGCGGTTCTAAGGCGGTGGTTTCGGTATCCCACGCCACAGGTGAGTCTTTGTCGGTTTGGGTTTCTAGCAGTTGGACTAATTCGTTTAACTGTTCTATTGTTTGAATGATTCGCGGTTTAATTGGTAGTTGGTTTTCCTGCTGGGCGGCTTTGGTTTCTGCCGCACTAAAAAACCACAATTCGTCTGCTTCTGAAATTTCAGAACTTGCAGCGGAAAAATCACTTGAATTATCAGCGTTAGGCAATTCAGAGACTGTAACTTCTCCGTGGTTCCGAACATCCGTTAAATCCGTTACAGAATCCGCTGCCGAACTTTCTTTTTCCGCACCACCGAACCGCTTTTGAATTTGTTTGACTTTTGTTAAAAATGTTTTAAATTCTAATTTTTCCAGCATTGCAATCAAGGCTGCTTCGTCAAAACCTTTGAGCTGGCAATCTTCTAAATTGATTTCTAAGGGAACTTCTTGAATAATTGTCGCCATGCGCTGAGAATGATAAGCAGCTTCCTTACCTTCTTCTAGCTTTTTCTTAGTTGCGCCTTTAATCTCGTCGATGGCTGCATAGATTCCATCAAGGGTATTGTAAGCTTCTAGCAATTGCAGGGCGGTTTTGTCGCCGATGCCTTTGACTCCGGGAATGTTGTCGGATTTGTCGCCGCAGAGGGCTTTGTAATCTATTACTTGTGGGGGCAAAATGCCGAGTTTGGCTTTGACTTCTTCGGGGCCGTATTCTTGGGATTTGCCTTTGCCCGATCGCCTAAGTTCATCCGTGCTCAAATATAACACGCTGATCTGTTTCTCGGTTTCTACTAATTGAAACAAATCTCGATCGCCCGTTAGGATTTTAACCGCATAACCCGCAGCGCTGGCTTTGTTTGCCAAGGTTCCCAAAACGTCATCGGCTTCGTAACCGGGAGCGGTGAATGCTGGTAAATTGAGATAGGTGAGGAGTTCTTGCAGGTTTTTGAGATCGGGGATAAAATCTTCGGGAGTTTCTGCGCGACCGGCTTTGTAGGTTTCGTCTGCTTCGTGGCGAAAAGTGGGCGTGGCGAGGTCAAAGGCGATCGCCATGTACTGGGGATCGTGGGCGGCCATAACTTCCAGCAGCGACTTGAGAAAGCCAAAACAGACGCTGGTGGGAATGCCTGTGCTAGTTCGCAAGCCTCCGTCTCGACTTTTGGCAAAGGCGAAGTAGGAGCGAAAGGCCAGGGAGTGACCGTCAACTAAGATGAAGGTGGGAGCTTGATTTTCCGACACTGACACAGATCCCGATCGCACGAAAGTATTTTCTCATTGTAGCTATAGCAGAAGGATTTCTGATGTTTTGAAGTAGCTCATCTTTGCACCAATTCTTGTAATGCCAAAAAACAGTAGAGTATGAAGTAGATATCTGGGTAAGTCAGACCAATTGCAACGATTATTGCTATTCTGCGTCGATTTTACTCGCTCGCCTCAAATATCTCAAAAGGTTTCTCTACAAGGTCTTTGGGATGATTAATTTTTAAAACCCCTGATAGCCCCCCCCTCTCCCCCGAAAAAAATCGCTCTCCTTCTAAGTCGTTTGCTGAACGGACTTGCGTAAACACGCAATATTATGTGCGCTTACTCCCCTATCAACCGGAAGACTTGAATGACAGAATAAAACTATCAACTTTACAAACAGGTCTGAATCATGAACAAGGTAATGGTTACACTCATCTCTATAGCTACCCTTGGGCTAGGCATTGCTGTTCCCCTCCAAGCCAATGCTCAGCCTATGAAGCAAACAACAAAAGTTGCGCTTGAATCCCAACGTCGCCATGAATACCGCGTCCAGTATCACCGCCCTAATCAAAAAAAATGGATAAATGCTGGCACTTTCCGAAATCGTGTAGCTGCTAACAAAGAGGTTCAAAAACTACAGCATCAAGGTTATAAAGCCCAAATTGTAACTCTGTAGACTTACACAATAGAGGAGGGAGAGAAAAGGCGAGTGCTACTCGCCTTCCCCCTCCCTCACGATTATCATTATCAGTAACAGCTCACGTTATATAGCCAGTCTAAATAGTCGTGAAAACGAGTGTGCTGAAGAAATGATAAAATAGTTATGGCGGTCAAACTATGAGTTCTCAAACACAACGCTTTCTGGTCATTGAGGATCACCCTGAAGTCGGTCAAAATAATTGTGAATTTTTGAGGATGATAGAGCCTCAGTGTTCCTGCATTATTCAGGAAACCCCTGAAGAGGGGATTGAGCAACTCAAGCAAGAGAACATAGATTTAGTAGTAGTTGACTTACAATTTGGGACTTTGACAGGCGAGGAGTCAGCCAAGCCAGGTTTAGCGCTACTAAACCACATTTTTGAGCATCACCCTCTGTTAAATGTTCTCGTCTATACCAGCGAACCAAGCTATTTAAGGCAAGTCCTGAAGCAAATATTTGAACATCAAGGGGGATTTGCTGTCGTTAATAAAATGGAAAGACGGAATGCTTTTCTAGAAGGAGGCCGTAGTGCTTTAGCTGGACAGTGTAAGATTCCTCGTAATTTAATGAATGAAATGCCATTGACTGATAAGGATAGAACGGTACTGGACTTATTATGCAACCAAGCCCTTACAGATCAGGCAATTGCTGATCGGATGCATATATCCCTCAAAACAGCTCAGAACTACGTCCAGAGTCTCAAAGCAAAACTGAATGTCGATCAGCTTGATGGTCAACTTACTAATACCCGAATCGCCGTTTGCATGGAGGCAATTAAACGTAAATTGATCGGGTAGTTATACCCTTATTTATTATCATCTTATGGCGTGTCCATCGTCCATTCAAGTGTTACCTGCATCCCACCTTCTTCTAAGTGAACCCTTTGCCAAGCCCCATTTGGGATCTCAGCTGCAATAGTTTTCATCAGTTTAGTGCCATATCCACCACTACGACGTTTCTTGTGAGGAACATCTAATAAGATAGGGGTTAGGCTAGTTCCATTATTTTCGATCGCTAATCGGCACTGATGATCTTTTTGAGTAAGCGAGACTGAAACTTGCGTTGCCGATCCGTTTGGAGGTTGGGCATGACGAATCACATTAGCGATAGCTTCTCGAAAAAAGCGAAATATATCCTCTCTGGAATCAATCCAAGCACTATCAGATTTGGGTTCTCGCAAGGGTTGTAGATGCTCTTTGACACTCAAGGTTAATTCTCTTGAGTTAATCAGTTTTTGGAGCCATTGGTGTATCCCCCGATCCAGTCCAGATTGCAGCTCTGGTGTAATCTCTAGCTTTTCTGCAATTGTGCGTGTGCTGCTGAGCTGATTGCGAAGCGCAAGCCCAACTGCTTCTAATCGATCTAAGATTGAGTTCATCAGGGGAGATGGATGACTGAGGGCTAGAAGTTCAATACTATCCATAGCCAATTTGAGTTCTTGAAGTGGGCCATCATGAATGTCTGTTGCAACTCGATGGAGGAGTTTCCGCGATTGCAACAGAATAGCCTGTCGCTCAGCTAATTTCTGCTGTTGTTGGATAGACTGTATGATAATTGAATAAATGGCTAAACCTGAACCTGTTCCAACCCAACCTAAGATAGGGATGGATAATGGAAGAATTAACCCTTGATAGAACAAGATAAAACTTAAAGCTACATAGCTTCCTACCAAGATCGGAATAAGCCAGCCAACCAGCAGATGAACAGGTATAAGTTTATGCTTTTTGCCTGGGCTAAGTATATATAGGGTTATGAAGTCAAGACCCAAAGTTGTGATGATGTAGTCATACCAATTCGGGATTATTGTCAGAAATGAATTGGTCATCAAACTAGCTATTTGATTAGCTTCTACTTCTGCAACAGACATCTCCCCAAAAGGAGATAGTTCTCGATAGGTTTCAAATCCTTTCCCTTCGGGAAGATCGATTAATACAAGTTTATCATGGAGCTTCTGAAGAGATTGGGCGTCAAAGGAAGGATTACAGTGTTCTATCTCTAGCTGAGAGGAAGGACATTGAAAATGAATATCAATACTAGGAAATGTATCAGCAGAACCCCAGAAGTTTATTTGAAAAGATAAAAGAGTTTGTAAATTGGTAATATTTTGAAAACCTTTGAGATTTCCTGAGTTCATATAGAATTTTTCTAATGCCATCGTTGCCACAGATTTAACCTTATGATGTATATTAATATCTGGATCATCTTCATAGCTAAAATAGGAAAATAGCTCGGATTTTCGAGCTGGGCTGTGTAAGCTTTGTGGATGTGCTGCATATCTGAAGTAACTTACTATCTGCTCTGGGGGAATAGAGGGATTTATACTTTCATTCGCGAAAGGAAGTAAATTATGATAATCATTTATGACTGAATTTTCTGAGGGCAAGTTACTTGGACGAGCCACCAAAACAATCTGGTTTGAATATTTACTAATCAACTCTTGAAAGGGATGTTCTAACTGAGAATCTGTATCAAGATCAATGTACTGGCTCATTTGAGTAGGCAAATTTATGACTACAAGCTTTGCACCACTGTTGATTAAGCTTTTCACTAAATTTGCATAGAAAATATTCAGTTTATATAAGTTATGAAAGTTATATCCTAAGATGGCAGGCTGCTTGATCTTAAGCAGTAGAATTTCTTTGGGCATAAGCCCTGGTTTATGCAGTCGTATTAGATGATCCTGAATGTCTAGCTCCATTTTATTGAGCATAGGTAAGTTGCTAGATACTGCACAGTAAAACAAGCTCCAAGCAGTTACTAAGCCAATACCTATTGCTGGACGATATCTGATAGTGTTCATTCGATATTTCTATTATTTATTCGTTCGGTGCAGTCAATATAAAATTGTTGGCTTGGGTGGAATTCGGTTTAAATTTACACACAAATCTTGTGAACACTGTCTCAACCGCCAATGAGCCAATTTTGTACTAATCGTTGCCTCATAGATAGTACCATTCAAATGAAACCCGTATATTGATCGGACATTATTACCGTCAATTTACAGTTTCAGTTTAACCGAGCCTCCTTGTCCAATACCATCAGTAATTCGTCCAGCCCCAATCCCGAGTTAGGTTGCTGTGGCTGGGATATCTAACAGACTCAATAAAAGTAAAGTTTGGCATACAATACGAGATGCAAAAGAAAGCATGAGCCATTTATTCTTAGTTCAATAGTACAATTCTGACATTGGCTTTTGAGAGCGAATTGTCTTCTCCAGTATATAGCAATTCACGGTTTGGTGAGGTACACCTAAATAGCTGTAAAGCTTATAGAACCCATTTGGGATCTATGATGAGCTAAGATCAGAAAAAAATGTCGTACTCCCACAGCTTAACCGATAAAGAGTTGGGAACTCATCGAGCCATTATTACCACGAAACAAGAAAACCAGACCGCCTACTCAGTCAAAGAGAGAAATCTTGGATGTTATCTTCTATGACTCGCAATCGGTAAACGCACGGGTGGTCAGAAACCGGGCTTTTTGCATCATACTTCGTTACAGCTCGCAGAAACGGTGAAAAACCCGGTTTCAGAAGGTTGTGATGCGTAAGTCCCAATCTCAAATCTCAAATCTCAAATCTCAAATCGCTTGACTGTGCAGCTTGGCTGAGAATAGTACAAGATGTTAAGTGCGATTCCCTGCGGGATAGCTTCGCTTCACGCAAATTTACCAACACCTGCCGATCGAAGCCTATGGCTGACATTAACCGATGCTACGAAATTCTCGAAATTGAGCCGGGAGCTTCCTTAGAAGAAATTAAGCGCGCTTACAGGGATTTAGCCTTTGTGTGGCATCCCGATCGGTTGGCCAACAACGATCGCCTGCAACAAAAAGCCCAACAAAGATTAACCGAAATTAATCATGCTTATGACGAGTTGGTGTTGTTTCTGACTCAGCCTCAACCGAAGTCGATAGACGAACAGTTTCAGCAGCCACCGCAGCCACCGCCAGAAAAGCCGCCAGAAAAGCCCCTGAGAAGGCGTTCGGGAAAATCAGCCGTTAAAGTTGGTTCCCAGCGCACTCAAACCAGGCAAAAAGCCGCATCAAAAAAAACTCAAACTCAAAACAACCCGAAAAGCAAGAAACGATTGACAACTCAAAATCGGGAAGCGTCGCGAGGAAGAAAGCCATCCGGGCGCAGCGCGGCGAGGAAAGTGCGGCTATCTCAAAAATATGCATACCTTACCCCGACCCGGAAAAAAGAATTTCCGACTCAATACTCAAAACCGTGGCCATCTCAAAAATCTTCAATCTTCCCTTGGGGGCCGCTGGCGATCGCAGTTGGGAGTTACGCTGTGACTGGCTGCTTTTTGACGAAATGTGCTGCCCAGCCGTGGATGTGGACTTTAATCTGCGGTGCGGATTGGCTGTGGGCCGCGATTTTCCTGGCGGAGGGTTCGGCAACGCCTAGAGTGTGGCTGGCGGCGTTAGTTTTGGCTGGGGCGGTGGGGGGGTCGATCGCCGGTTTTCAGGCTGGAGGAATGGTAACGGGGGCTGTCTGGGCGGCGGTTGGGGCTGGTTTGGGGGCGATCGCCAGTTCTGCTGCCGAATCTCGGGCTGTAGCTGGAGTGCTGGCGGCGGCGGGAGTGATGACAGTGGTGGGATTGATCGCTGGAACTGGTTCAGGGAATTGGGTGAAGGCGTTGGTGGCGGCGGTGTGTTGGGGGATTGTCGGCTTGATCTGCGGGCTGGTGGCGGAACTCGGCGTGAATTCTGGCGGCCCCGTCGGGCTAAAAGGTGCGATCGGGCTGGGGATGGGGGCTTTGGCGGGCGCTTTGGCTGGGGCGGGTTCGGGGGCTTTGGCTGGGGCCTTAACGATTGCGGGGTCTAAGACTGTTTACGGGGCTTGGGCTGCGATCGGGATTATTGCGGGAGTTGTGGCGCGGATGGTGGCTGGTGAAAGGTTAATCGCGATCGGCGGGCTCTACAAATTTATCCTGTTGGTGGCTACTTCTGGTTTCGGGCTGTGGTTGGGAAATTGGTTGGTCGATCGCATCTTTTTAATTAGTCCTTAGTCATCAGTCATCAGTCCTTAGTCATTAGTCATCAGTCATCAGTCATTAGTCCTTGGGGAAAATTGCCCATTACCAATTGCCCATTACCAATTACCAATGACCAATTACCAGAAAGAATTGGTTTAAAGCCTCCACCCTTAAAGGCGAGAAATTAAAATCAGACTATTCATGACTCCAATCCTCGGACTTCCAGGTAGAGGTAGCTGTCAAGCGGTCAACTGTCAACTGTCAACTGAATGAACCTATAATTTCCAGCACTTATCACTTTTTAGCAGCGCTGCAAACTCAGCCCGTGGCAAAGCCTGACTAAAAAAATAACCTTGAATTTCGTCGCACTCGTTAGCGCAC
>JBDTEI010000229.1:0-21235 GCA_039922675.1 Microcoleus sp. | reverse complement strand
ATCCATCCCGACTTGATTCTTTTGGACATCATGATGCCAGGAATTGACGGTTTTGAAACTTGCCTGCGTTTGAAAGCAGACCCGTCAACGCGAGACATTCCGATCATCTTCATGAGCGCCCTTTCCGAGACGCTTGATAAAGTAAAAGGCTTTCAGACAGGAGCCGTTGACTACATCACCAAGCCCTTCCAGCACGAAGAAGTGTTGAGCCGCATTCAAACTCACTTGACAATCCGCAACTTGCAACAAAAACTCGAACAAAAAAACCTCGAACTAGCCCACCTCAACCAAAATCTGGAAAGACTTGTCGAACAAAAAACCAAGCAATTGATCGACCAGGAAAAAACAGCCATCATCGGACGTTTGACCCAGGGAATGGTACACAACCTCAAAAGTCCGCTGCAAGTGATCCAGACTAGCGTCGATTTGATTGAAACAAAAGCCACAAAAATTCAAGAAGACTCTTTTTTCAATTATACCAAGTATATTTTTCAAGCTGTCACAAAAATCAATCAGATCATGGATACTCTGATGATGAAAAGCAGAAAAGAACAAAACCAAGATTTGCATCCTGTGAATATCAACGATTTAGTCCAGCGAGAAATTCAGCTATTAGAAGGCAATATGTATTTTAAAAATAAGATTAGAAAAAAATACTTTTATGACGAAGAAATTGCCAGCCTTCCCTTAATTTATTCCTATATCTCTCAAGTTTTTTATAACTTAATAAATAATGCAATGGATGCTATGTGGGCAAGAAAAAGCAGGGAACTAACTATCGTGACTCGGCAAGACGAGTCGAACATATACATGGATATTGGAGATACGGGATGTGGCATAGCATCTGAAGATTTGTCAAAAGTTTTTGATCCTTTTTATACATCAAAACCGCCTAAAGGCGAGGAAAAAACAGAAGGCGAACCAACAGGAACTGGCCTCGGACTTTATACTTGTATTGAACTTTTAAAACCTTTTAACGGCGAGATTGCTATTAGCAGCGAGATCGGAAAAGGCAGCGTGTTTACAGTTGTTCTGCCCAAAGAGCCGAAAACTTGATCCACTCAACTCAGTAAAATCGCCTCCGGTGAGATAACCATAATTAAGTTCGTAATTAGATTCGTAGTAAGGAATGCAAGTCCTTCTTTATGCCATATAGAGAAATACCGTTCAGTTAAGACAGATTCCCCCTAGCCATGCTAAAAAAGGGGGGAAAAGAGTAGGCGTTGCTGAATTAGGGTATGATGCGGGTAAAAATACGATAGGGGAGCCGAAAATGATTTCTGAGATTTTGATGGGGAATTGGAACATCTCCAAGTTTTAGATAATGAATTAGTAATTTAATTGAATACCCTAGCATTTTTTCATATTTAGAATAACAAAGAGTTTTTGTTTTTAGGAGCCAAGTATTGTATTTTTACCTTCAACTCTTGTTCTATAGGTTTTGCGGTGGGATCTGGTCTCCATCCGGGATAAAAATTGGGTAAACTTTCCAGCCATCTGTCACATAAAAATAGCATTTCCATTTACACACCTGCCGCCCATAGTGGTTCAAAAGTTTTGGCGCTATGGTCGCCTAAAACCAATCCTAAAATACCTGGCTTAAAATGGTCTACCGCTTTCCACAGCCAGGTTTTCTTTTTTTTAAAACCAACAAATGTTGGTAATTCATCTAATTCTCCCACTTCGGGATTTATTTCTGGATCGTAACAATCTGGTAAGAGTTTTCCGGCTTATTTTACTCAATTAATGAGTGTAGTATGATACACATTTTTGACTCTTGCAATTGCTCAAAAACCTATTCTATTAACATACATCTTGAGACATTCACGTTTAACTTCTTCCAGATATCCTTTGTGAGGTTGACAATAGACCTCTTGCAAAAATCCGAAAATACCCTGAAACCATCTGCGTTAATCGGTGTTTATCTGCCCGATATCTGCGGTTGCTCTATGACTCGAAGATTTTTGCAAGAGGTCTAATCATCTATAAATTGTCTTTTGCATTGGACACAAATATAATTCTGTTTGCTTTTTTTGTGACCATTTTTATTGATATGAGTTGATTTATATGAGCGGGCATTGCATAATATTGCTTGTAAATGTGTGTGATTTTTGACGCTCGGAGGGCAACTTCATCATACCCTAGTTCAGCAACGCCCCTTCTTCCTTATTCCCTCAACTTTTACATCAAAATCGGGAAAGATTCCGGCTTGCTATTGGCGTGACAAATGCGATTTTTGCCTGTGCTTTTGGCTTGAAAAAGGGCACTGTCAGCGCTGCGAATTAAGGTGTCGGGAGATTGCTCGGCAGAAGGAATCACCGTCGCAATGCCGCAACTGAGGGTAACGTAGGGGCCGATCGACGATCGCGCGTGGGGCAGTTTCAAGCTGGCCATGCCGTAGAAAATTTTCCGGGCGACAATGTTTGCCCCTTCGGCGGTGGTGTTGGGCAGCACTACGGTAAACTCTTCGCCGCCGTAGCGGGCCGTCAAATCCCCAGCCCGCTTGGCAGCTCTTGCGATTACCTTGGCAACTTGGCGCAAACAATCGTCGCCGCCAAGGTGCCCGTAAAAGTCGTTATAAAGTTTAAAAAAGTCGATGTCAAACATAATTAAAGACAGCGAAAGTTCCTCTCTTGCCAATCTGCGCCACTCTAACATCAAAACGCGATCGAACTGGCGGCGGTTAGCAATGCCCGTCAGTCCGTCAGTAGTTGCCAGTTCCTGCAATTTTTGATTGGCTATTGCTAGCTGGCGGTAAAGTTGAGATTGTTCGATCGCGATCGCCACTTGATTTGCCAAGTGCTGTAAAAAATCTATTTCCCACTGCTGCCATTCCCTCGCATCGCTGCAATTGTATGCTGTCAGCATTCCCCACAAATTATTGCGATTTTCACCCGTAGAATCCTGCGCACTTGAATCCTGCGCTTCCGGTTTGCCAACAACCTGCCGCGAGATATAATTTTCGGCTGCATCTTGATTTTTTTCTGCTTCCCAAACACAGCATTCTAGTCTTTTGTTTGCCGTTTCCCAGTCGCCAGATTGCCAAATTGGCACGCTTAAAACTGCTGAAATTTCACAATCGGCTAGCAATTCTTTGCAACTGCTAGCCAATTCGGCAGCGCTGACATCTGCTATTGCTTGTACCGACTGGGATTCGACCAAAACAAAGCATGATACTGCCAAAGCAGCACTAAGATTTTGGTTTTCAATATAATCGTCTGGCGAACCGTCACCTGCGACGATCGCACCTTTTTGGTCTTCCTCGTCGAGTTGAGACGCCCAATCCTGACAGCGATAAATTAAAACGCGGTCTGTTTTGAGAAATTGGCGCACTTCTGCTACGGTACTTTGGAGAATGCTTGCCGCGTCTATTGACGATCGAATATGCTCGATCATTCGTCCCAACAGCCGCTCTCGGATTGCCTGCTGTCGCAATTGTTCTTCGACTTGCTGGCGTTCGATCGCGTAATGGATTGCCCGCACCAGCAGAGTTCTCTGAAATCTTCCCTTGACCAAACAATCTTGAGCGCCCGATCGCAATACCGACAGCGCCGTATTTTCATCGTTGATATCTATCAGCACCACAACTGGCACTGTGGGCGATCGGGCTTTCAAGACGGGGATCGCCTCGCTTCCCCTCAAGTAGTCTGACACTGACAAGTCTAATAGTACGGCGTCAAAACTTTCTGCTTCCAGACACGCGAGGCCTATCTCCAGAGACTTAACAGTTTTGAGGCAAAACAGAGACTCGCTGAATGACCCTAAAAGATCTTCGATCAGCGTCGCATCTGCGAGGTCATCCTCAACCAACAAAATTTTCAGAGATTGCTTACGTGTTAACACAAATATAGCGTTCGGAGCGGGTGGAAGGAAACTTTTATTTTTAGAGCGATACTGGCGACCGGCAGGAAACAACAATAATATCTTCTAGCGGCGGGTTGATCCGGGATTTTTACTAGCAGGTAGTGGAGCGCTGCTCTCACCCATCCTCCCCATCACCCAGTTTATTTGTACCTACCTACTTACTTGCGATCGAGCCAATATGTCGATCTATCAAATTCAGTTTACACTCAAACTATCGATCTAGCCATCAATTAAAGCTTAGAGATCCACGGGGGGGAGCGAAACGATTTCAAACCAATAGTGGCATAAAGTCTTCATTACTTCAACCAATCCTTCAAAAGTGACTGGTTTGGATATGAAAGAATTCGCACCTAAGCGGTAGCAAAGCAAGATATCTCCGCTGCGGTGCGACGTTGTTAGAATCACGATCGGAATTTGTTGCAAGTCGGGGTCAGATCTGATCAAAGTTAGTGCTTCTCGCCCGTCAAGCCTCGGCATATTCAGATCCAAAAGAATCAGGTCTGCTTGGTACCAATTGCTACCACCAGAATATTTACCGTGACGGTACAAATAGTCTAGCACTTGTTCTCCATTCTCCACAAATTCGCTCCTAATTACCAATCGAACTTCTCGCAGTGCTTCCCCCAATAAAAAGCGCGTGTCCTCGTCATCGTTGGCTATTAAAATAGTAAATTTTTTCTGTTGATAATTCACTGCTTTGCCTCACTAGCAAAGGATTTCGTGAGATTACAGGACTTGGAGCGGTGTCTGAACACCTGCAAAGCATCTGTGGCAATCATCCGGCAAAGCTGGCTAAAAATACTTAATTTTTGTTGTATCAATTTGCCATTTTTCCGGATGCGCTGATGTTTGCGAATCATGCTTATTTCACTTGGCAGTCTGTCCGAGAATCGGCAAACTGCAAAGACATCACAAATAATAGTACGCGAACTATTAGGAAAACTACTACCTGCCAAAGCAAGATGCTCTGGATACATTTGAAACAAACTGACAAGTCTTGCACGCACCGCTGATTTTTAAGTTGTATAAGGATATAGCTAATATATTTATAATGATATAGCTCGCTCTCGATGTCATCAGTGAATATGCTACACTTTTTGAGCATTTGTGTAAAGAAGCGATAAAGATATTTATAGTTTAAGTAAATGACTGGTGACGGCTCTAAGCATAATGCTGAGTTCACTGTGGAACAGGAATAGAAAAATAAAAAGTCGATCCTCGATCGGGTTCAGATTCTACCCAAAGGCGGCCGCCATGCCGATCGACAATTCTTTGACAAATCGCTAAACCGATACCAGTTCCCGAATACTCTGTTTGAGTGTGCAAGCGCTGAAAAATCTGAAAAATTCGCGGATGGTGCTGTTCGGCAATACCAATACCGTTGTCTTGCACCGAAAACACCCAGTTATCTCCCTGACGCGAAGCACCCAAGAGCACCACCGGCGCCTCGCTGCTGCGGTACTTAATGGCATTGCCAATTAAATTTTGAAACAGTTGCAACAGTTGAAAACAGTCACCTGCGATCCTTGGCAAATCGGCCCTAGTAACAGAAGCTTGATTCTGACGGATGGTCAACTGCAAATTAGCGCAAGCATCCTCAAAAACCAGATTGCAATCAATCAAATCAAAACGTTTCTGACTGCTGCCAACCCGCGAATACTCTAGCAAAGCATCAATCAGCGTCTGCATCCGCACGCAAGAATTAACAATATTGTCGAGAAATTTAATTGCTTGGGCATCAAGTTGGTTGTGAAAGCGCTTTTCTAATAGTTTAGCATAGCCGGCAATCGTGTTCAAAGGCGCTTGCAAATCGTGAGAAGCCACGTATGCAAACTGTTCGAGTTCGGAATTAGAACGAGTTAATTCTTCAGCGTAGCGAGTTTGAGTCTCTAAACTCGCTTGCAGCAGTTTTTGTACCAGCTTGCGCTCGGAAATATCCTCGATTACACAAATCAAATACTGTGGCTTACCCCCAGGAGCGCGCACTGCCGAAACAGTAACATTCACCCAGCGCACTTCCTCATCTTTGCAGATCAAACGCTTTTCCAGGGAATAAGTTTCAATCTCCCAGCATAACAGCAAGCGCACGTATTCTCTGTCAGCTTCGATGTCATCCGGGTGAGTAATTGCCTGCCAATGAAGCTGCAACAATTCCGATTCTGGATAGCCGATAATTTGACAAAATCCGGGATTTACCCGCAAAAATTGACCGCAGAGCGCGGTTTTAGCTATGCCGACTGCCGCTTGCTCGAAAATCGCGCGGAAACGTTCTTCGCTTTCTCGCAGGGCAATTTCTGCTTGTTTGCGATCGGTTATATTGCGAAATGTTACTGCCAGACCGTCGTTTAATTTGACCGCGACAATGTGCAGCCAAACACCTGTATCTCGATCTTGTTCGTAATAAAATTCTTGGTCTACAGTTTCTCCAGTTTCTACCACCGAAACGTACAAATCAAATAACCCGTTATTGCGAAATTCGGGAATTTCTGCCAACAAATGATTGCCAACTATCGCATTTAATGGTCTACCAGACATTTTCGCAGCAGCAGGGTTGACCAACAGCCACTGGAAATCCACAATATGCCTCTGACTGTTGCGGACAGCAGAATAAGCCACCACACCATCTAAGGAACTATTTAAGACGCTAGCAAGCAGCGACTGCGACTGTTGCAGTTGAGCGTTTTGCTCTTTTAGTTGCTGTTGCAGTTTTTGCAAGCCGACTTGCTTGTCGATGCGCGCTAAAACTTCTTCTATTTGAAATGGTTTGGCAATATAGTCCGCGCAGCCAACTCGAAAAGCTTGTAATTTATCGTTAATATCATCTAATATACTTAAGAAAATCACCGGAATTTGTTCGGTTTCCGCTGTCGCTTTCAGTCTACGACAAACTTCATAACCGTTCATTTCCGGCATTCTAATGTCGAGCAAAATTAAATCGGGACAATGGGTGAGAGCAGCCTTTAACGCCAGTTTACCGCAAATAGCTCGGTAAACTTGATACCCCTGGGCAGTTAGCAGGTCGGACAAAAACCGCAGATTGCTCGGTTGATCGTCAACCACCAATATTTTAATTTCGCTATTATCCATTTATGTTAAAATCGATTGAGTTAAATCCATTATCCTGTCGAGTCGGTAATCGACCAGCAAATCTTTTAAAGCATCCGCTAAAGTTGGATGAGTTTCAGAAATGCGATCGACAATTTGAATCGCCAGCTCTTCATCAACATCATTAACTGCGTCGTAGAGTTCCTGCACCCAATTTCGAGGCATCTGGGCCAGCAGCGGCCCGAAAAATGAATCGGGTTTTTCGCTCACAAAATAGCGCCGTAAAGCCCCAGTTTCATGTCGGGGCAACTCTTGATAAAGATAGCGCACTCCCAAGTAGCAAGCCATCTTATCAAAGAGGATTTGTTCTTGAAAAGGTTTCCGCACAAAATCATCGCAACCTGCGGCGATAATTTCGCCTTTTTTTTCCTCAAAAGTGCTAGCAGTCAGAGCAATAATTACAGTTCGCCGCCCAGATGGCTTCTCTTTAGCTCTAATTTGTCTGACAGCTTCAAAACCGTCCATTACTGGCATTCGCGTATCCAGCCAAATTAGATCAGGCTGCCAACTTTCCCAAAGTTCAACAGCTTGGAGGCCGTTTTCGGCTTCTCGAACTTCAAAACCAATTGGTTGCAGCATTTTAACCAGCAGCAGCCGATTTTCTTGATTGTCGTCAACTGCTAAAATCCGATAAACTGGTAGATCTGCTTGTAGTGCGATCGCCCGCTGCAATGTCGCGACTGTTATTTCAGACGAAATCGCAGGAAATACTGGGAGGTTAAATTTAAAACTGGTTCCCTCACCTAAAACACTTTCTACCCCAATTTCTCCGCCCATAATCTCTACATATTTTTTCGTAATTGTTAAACCCAATCCCGTACCGTCAGCCGCTTGTTTGCCAGCTTCTGTTTGCACGAAAGCCTCAAATAACTTGTCAATTTCTACTGTTGCTATGCCAACTCCCGTGTCTTCAACTTCAAACAAAATTACACATTCCTCCTCCGAGGTAGAGTTAGGAAAAATTTCCAATTCTGCGGGCTGCTGCTTGCCTTCCACGCTCGCGCGCAGCCAAATACTGCCACAGTTTCGAGTAAACTTTATGGCATTTCCCAGCAAGTTAATTAAGCAAACGCGCAGCTTTTTTTCGTCAGTTTTGATGTATTGGGGAACATTCGCCTGCACAAAAAAATTCAGTTGCAAGTTTTTGGTTTCAGCTTTGATTTGAAACATCTCTTCGAGAGTGTCCAAGAGTTGATAAAGGTCAAAGCTGCGTTCATCTAAGCTAATTATCCCGGCTTCTATTTTCGACAAGTCTAAAACATCGTTAATTAGTTCCAGCAAATGTTGACCGCTGCGGTTAATAATTCCGAGATTTTCTATATTTTCGTGGCTGAGCAAAGAGTCGCGGCTCATGACTTGGGTAAAACCCAGGATGGCGTTCAGGGGAGTCCGCAATTCGTGGCTCATATTGGCAACGAATTGACTTTTTGCTAGGGATGCAGCGGCCGCGGCTTCTTCGGCTTTTTTGCGTTCTATTATTTCTTGTTGCAGTTCGGTATTGCGATGGATCAATTGTTTTTTCAGTCTTTGGATAGTCAGTTGGTGTTCAATTCTCGCTAAAACTTCTGCTACATGAAAGGGTTTGGTGATATAATCAACCCCTCCAACTTTAAAGGCGGTTACTTTGTCCAATACTTCATCTAAAGCGCTGATAAAAATAACTGGAATTTCTGATGTTTTTGGATCTGACTTGAGCTGCGTGCAGGCTTCGTAGCCGTCCATTTCCGGCATTTTGATGTCGAGCAAAATCAGGTCTGGAGAACCCGATCGCGCGGCTCTGATTGCCATTTTGCCGTTAATTACGCCCCGGATTTTGTAGCCACGATCCGACAGCGTTGCTGATAAAACTTGCAAATTTTCTGGAGTGTCGTCAACAATTAATATGTTGCCTTTATTCTCTTCTGTTTGATTGCTAATCATCAATGGTATTTTTTGTTGAGCATTGCTGAAATCATAAAAATCGGTTAAATTGCGATTATAGCACTCGCTCCTGAATCAACTACTTCTATATTTACAAAACTTACCCACAAAAAATCTAGAAACCGGGTTTTTAAACCTAGATACAGAGCCGTAATACCATTTGAGATTTTCCATTTTTAGATTTGAGATTTGAGATGGGGAATGAATGATTCCATAAGGGTTGGGATCGCGGGCATACAGTTGCTTTTTTTGGAGAAACTGGTATAATTGGATGTTTTAGTTGTCAAATCCAGTTTTCTTCGTCCAGCACTGATTTAAATAATAATCAAAGAGAAATTAGCCGATCGCCCGCAGGTGAGTTTACCAATAGTCGATCGACCTAAAGCATCCATAATTCTGAACCCGCCCCTCTCCCCTCTTGCTTCTTCCTTCAAAGATTTCTAAACTCCTCAATCAAATCAATAATCCGATCGCACCGGAAGTTATTCGCCAAATCGGCGATCGCACTGCGGAAACCAGCATCAACAGGAGGAATTGACAACAGCAGCCGAAAAATCTCCTCATTATCCACCGCATCCGCCGCATCATACAACTCATCCACCCATTCGGCAGGCATAGCCTCAAAAAATGCAGCATTCAGGATAAAAGGCACATTAGCCGTTCCCGTTGGCGCGGAGCCCTCACCGGAGGCCACAGCAGCAGAACTTAGTGAAGCTTCTCGATCGTAAACATAGCGGACACCCAGATACTTAGCGATCTTTTCCAGAATCACTTGTTCCCGAAAAGGCTTCGCTACAAAATCATCGCACCCAGCAGACAAAATCACCGATCGCTCCTCATCAAAAGCACTCGCCGTCAGAGCAATAATCACCGTTGCTTGACCCTTCAAATGCGCTTTAATCCGTTTAGTAGCTTCGTAGCCATCCATTACCGGCATCCGCATATCCATCCAAATCAAATGAGGTTCCCAACTCGACCACATTTCCAAAGCTTGAAGGCCATTTTCAGCCTGCCGCACCGCAAAACCGAGGGATGACAGCATTCTGAACAACAGCAAACGGCTTTCCAGGCGATCGTCCACAGCCAAAATGCGGTATTCCGGCTGTCCGGGTTCCAGGCCCACAACGCAACGAGCTGTTTGAGCCACCTGAATTTCCACTACATTAGGGAGCGAAACTTTAACATCAAATCTAAAAATGCTGCCGTTACCCACCCTGCTTGTCACCGTCATTTTCCCTCCCATTAACTGGACGAACTGTTTGCTGATCGGCAAACCTAAACCAGTTCCTTCTTGAGCTTTTCTTCCGCTTTCTGTTTGCGCAAAAGGTTGAAACAACTTGTCCATTTCTGGCGACGCAATTCCCGCCCCCGTGTCTTCAACTTCAAATAACAAGCAGCAATTGTCAATTGGCGGAATCTGTCCGTGATTTTTATTGTCCAATAGTTCATGCTTGATTCTCAAATTCACACCACCTTCCGCCGTAAACTTGATCGCATTTCCCACCACATTGATCAATACTTGGCGCAACTTACTTT
This sequence comes from Microcoleus sp., assembly GCA_039922675.1. Taxonomy (GTDB): domain Bacteria; phylum Cyanobacteriota; class Cyanobacteriia; order Cyanobacteriales; family Microcoleaceae; genus Microcoleus. The sequence continues at coordinate 10,810 of JBDTEI010000229.1, read as the reverse complement.
CGTCGGCTCCTACATATTGAGGGAGGTTTGGCTTGGTATCACAAATTAACTGCAACCCTTTTTTTTCTGCTGGCAGCTTCAGCATATCTTCAGTATTTTTTAGCATTTTGTGCAAGTCGAAGGTGCTCTTATTAAGTGTCACCATCCCGACTTCTATTTTTGACATTTGCAAAATATTATTGATCAGATCCAGTAAATGTTCCCCGCTGCGGCTAATAATTCCTAAATATTGCTGTTGGTCGGAACCGAGGGCTGCGTCGCGAGTCAGCAGTTGGGTGAAACCCAGAATCGCGTTGAGGGGAGTTCGCAATTCGTGGCTCATATTCGAGAGAAATTCGCTTTTCGCCCTGTTGGCTCTGTCGGCTTCTTCTTTGGCTTTTTTTAGGGCTATTTCTGCTTGTTTGCGCTCAGTAATATCGCTAGCAGTGCCTGTTGTGCCAGTGATATTTCCCTCTGCGTCCAATCGCGCGATCGCCTTTGTATTTATATCAATCGTTTTGCCGTTTTTTCCCAATGCTATACTTTCGTACTGAAACACATCATCTCCCGTCAGCAAGTGCTGGTGAAGTTCCCTGTTCCAGTCTATTTGTGGAGGTGCTAAAAAATCGCTAAAAGAACACCCGAGCATTTCTTCCGGGTCGTAACCGTAGATTTGTTTGACTGCTTGGTTCACAAAAGTAAGGTGTCCTTCAGCATCGCAAGACCAGATAATATCTTGGGAAGTTTCAACTAAATGACGGTATTTTTCCTCGCTCTCTGCTAGGGCTATTTCTGCTAGCTTTCGGGGGGTAATATCCATCAAAGTTGTGAAGATTTTTGTCACTTGCCCTTGTTGGTTGACCACTGCTTCTCCTCTGGATTCGATGTAGCGGATGAAGCCGTCTTCACTTGTCTGTGACGGGCAGTTATCCGCAGCGATTGTCGATTCCGGCCGCACAATTCGATATTCCAGACTGTAGGATTCGCCGCTAGCAGTAGCAGCGTCGATCGTTGTTTGCCATTTTTGGCGATCGTCCGGATGCACGTATTGCGGAAACTCAGCTAATGTTGGCGCAGCCTGGGTTGCATCGAGACCGAAAATATGAGATAATTCTTCCGACCAAGTAGTTGTATCGGCAGATAAATCGCATTCCCAATTGCCGAGGCGAGCGATTCTTTGTGCTGCTGCTAAAGAGGCCGCTAAAGTTCGGAGTTTTTCTTCTGCCAATTTGCGATCGCTAATATCTTGAATCACAGAAATCACGCAGGTTTCGCCATGAATGTCAATAATTTCTGCTGACAGCAGCCCGGTTCTGAGTTCCCCAGCTTTCGTGCGCCAATCAAATTCGTAATTGCGAACAATTTGTTGTTCGTCTAACATTTTAAATAACTTAGCGCGGGCTTGTCTACTTTCCCAAAGATTAAAATCAAGCGCTGTGCGATCGATAATTTCTGCTGCCGAATAACCGATTGTCTGACAAAAAGCCTCATTGACTTCTAAATAACGACCGTCTTTAAGTCTGGTAATAGTAATCGGGTTGGGAGAAGAACGAAAAGCTTTAGCAAACTTTTCCTCAGACAAGCGCAGTTGTGCAGTCCGTTCCTCCACTAAACTTTCCAATTCTTGATTCAGCTTTTGGAGTTGAGCATTTTGTTCAGCTAATTGCTTCTCCATAAAATAGCTGTTGACCGCTTCTTTTAAGGTCAACTTCAAATCTTCTGACTGCCAAGGCTTCGATATATAGCGGTACAATTTAGCATATTTAATAGTATTCGCCACTGCTTCGAGGTCTGCTTGCCCCGTCAGCATAATTTTGATAGTTTTTGGCAAAATTGTATGAATCTGCTTCAGCAATTCGTCCCCTTTGATATTGGGCATCAGGTAGTCGGAAATCACAGCCACGATTTCGCAGCCCTCTTCCAGCAATTCATCTATTAACTCTAAAGCCTCTTCGCCACCTTCAGCGGTTTCTAATAAGTGTTCTTCTCCCAGGCCTTTTTTCAACTCAATCTTCAAACTTTCGAGGATGATCGGTTCGTCATCCACGCAAATAATCACAGGTTTATTATTCATATTTTTTCAAACCCGATTTTATGGTTTCTACTAATTCTGGGCCATCCCACGGCTTATACAAGCAGCGGTGCAAGTTTGCTTGCTTTTTCACCCGTTCTATTGCTACTTCGTCGGCTTGCCCGGTCAGCATGACTTTCACAATCTTAGGATATTTTTGGTGAACTCGGATTAAAAATTCATCTCCTTTAATACCCGGCATTAACCAGTCAGATACTATGACTAAAATATCGCTTTCATCTTCTTCTTGAATTTCCTCGATAATTTCCAGAGCTTCATCGGCATTTTCTGCTACTTCATAGAGGTAAGCATCGCCAAATTCTTTTTTAAGTTGAATTTTCAAACTATTTAAGATTACAACTTCATCGTCAACGCACAAAATTACTGGTTTTGGCATAAAACTTGACTCATCTTTGATTTTAAAATTGGGGGGCAGATTGCAATACCTCTCGGTTAAGCACAAAATTGCAGGATTTAATCTCCTGAAATACTTGTGAACTCGTTAGCGATTGTTAAGCAAAGTTCATTAACCGAGAGGTATTGGGGCAGATTGCGCCCAGTTTTTAATTGCTCTGAGTGATTTCGATCGGCAATAATACAGTAAATTTGGTTTGACCGGGCACGCTTTCTACTTGCATTTTACCTTGGTGTTTTTCGATGATTTTATGAACTATATCCAAGCCCAAACCGCTACCTTCTCCAGGAGGTTTAGTCGTGAAAAATGGCTCAAAAATTCTCGGCATAATCTCTGGGGGAATGCCTTGACCGCTATCAGTAATACTGACCGATATTGCGTTATCTTCAGGTTTGACATCAATTTTTAAAACTCCTTTGTTGCCCATCGCTTGTAAAGCATTGTGAAGCAAATTTGTCCAAACTTGATTTAGTTCATCAGGATAGCATAGCACAGAGGGCAAATCATTGCCATAATTTCTGACTACTTCCACACCGTGTTTGATTTGGTAGTGGTAAAGCGTTAAAACAGTCTCAATGCCGTCGGTAATATTAGCGATTGCCTTGGAACCAGACTGTTCGTAATGAGAGTAGTTTTTCAAGGCAAAAACGATTTTAGCTGCCCTATCTGTCGCAGTAGCAATATTTTTAGTGCTTTTTTGTACCGTAGCGAATTCGTAGGCGATTTGTAAAATATTTGGACTTGTGCTGTCTTTCAATAAAGGTAAAAAAGGTTCGACATTATGGCAAATACCAATATCTAATAAGGTACAGGCAAGGCTGTCTGCGTTGTCAATTTCTTCTAATTCTAATTGCCGCTGCAAAAGTTTTTTTAACTGACGTTTTTCTTTACTAGATAAGGTGTCTGTTTCTTGACTTGACTTGTGCAGCAGCGCAAAGAAATCTTGCAGCCGTTCCGGAGATAGTTGCTGGAAAAATATAGGCAAATGCTGCAATTGTCTGCCCCAGAAGTCGGCGATGTTCTGTACCGAGGAGCGAATTGCCCCTAAAGGAGAATTAATTTCGTGAGCAACTCCGGCAATTAACTGTCCGAGGGCTGCCATTTTTTCTGATTGAATCAGTTCTTGTTGAGTGCGTTTGAGTTCTTCCAGCGTATGAGCTAATTCTGTATTTTTTTGGGACAGCGCTGACTCTGCTATTTTGCGAGCGCTGATGTTGCGAGCAACCCAAATCACTGCATCTTTTGAGAACAGAGAAATGCAGGCTGCAAACCAAATTTCGCGACCGCCAACTATTAAGCTGTAGTCGAAATTAAGCGTTTGTTGTGTCTCTAACACTTGCTGAACCAGCCTCCACCAATCATCCGGGTTGTCGTCGTCAAAAAAATGTTCTATCGTCAGGCTGACTATATCGCAATCTGGCTCAGAAAACGCCGCCGTATTTGTCGGCAAAACTTCTATATTGCCCTGAATGTTTAGTACGAGAACGATGTCAGTCATCGCTTCAAAAACTGCGCGGACTTTGGTTTCAGAAAAGTGCAATTTTTCTTCTAGCAATTTACGATCGCTAATTTCTTGCTGCAATTCTTGGTTGCTGGCTGCTAGTTGAACCGTGCGCTCTCGAACTCGCTGTTCGAGTTCGGTGTTGAGGCGGCGGACTTCAGATTCAGCGGTGGCGCGGTCTTGTATTTCCTTCTTTAACTGACTGTTAGCGTTAATTAAATCTAAAGTTCGCTGTTTAATTTGTTCTTCTAAATTTTCATTCAAAAGCCGCAACTGTTCCTCTACTTCTGTTCTGCGAAGCGCTTCTTTTTGTAATTGTTCGTTCACTTTTTTCGACTCCTGGATATTTTCGGCAACTGTTTCCTGCAAAAGCTCAATATTCGCGTACATTTCTACCGGATCTAAGGCGTGCAGCAGGGTACTTTGGGTGACAATTCCGGCTAAATATCCTCCCTCGTCCACCACCACCAAGCGCCGGATGTGGTGCTGCTGCATGAACTGGTGAGCCTCCCACAATGTGGCTTTTACTTGCAAAGGCATCAGCGGAAAACTGATCGCGGCGGCGGCGGTCGTGCCAGCGAAATCGAGTCCGGCAGCTTGGAATTTAACAATGTCTCGTTCTGTAATTATGCCCACAGGTTTCTGCTTTTTATTGTCGCACTCATTGCAAATGACTATGCAGCTTTTGCGCTGAGTTGTCATCTGTTTTGCGACTTCTAAAACTGAGATGTTAGTTGAGGAAACTATTACTTCGGCGGTCATAATTTCTTGGGCGCGCCGCCTTTGCAGCAAGTCGCCCGGTTTCAGGATTTGACGGATGCTTTCTCCGGTGATCGCGCCCAGCAAGTTTCCGCGTTGGTCTGTGACGGGCAAGTGACGGATTTTTGCCGTTAGCGCAGCCCTCGAAGAGGATCGCAATATACTCAATATTTTGAAGATATTCCCCGCTCGATCCAGGGAAATGGCGATCGGCTCTTGAGTCATTACCTCAGCAATTACCATCCCTGCTAGCGGTATTTCGCTAGCAGTTATTTTCACAACATCGCGCTCCGTAAAAATTCCGATCAGTTGCTGCTCAAACGCGCTCAAAACGCAACTGGCGCTCGCCTGAGTCATGGCGGCGATCGCAACTTTCAAGGGTGTGTCTGGAGGCAGGACTGGCGGTTTGGGGTCGATCGCCTGTTCTAAGAAGCTTTGGCTATCAGAAACTGTTATTGACATGGGCAAATCAAGGGGGGAGATCCGGGCGGAACTGACAATTAATACCATTTTAGATTTGAGACTTGAAAGTGGCTAGACCCTGACCACCATCGAGTTTTGACATCTGCCTCAAGTTGCATTTTTAGTCCCGTCTCGGCATAAATTTTAGTGATGTAGTGCTAAACGGCGATCGGAATTGACACAATAAAAGTCGTTTGACCGATCGCTGATGTTACTTCTATGTTAACCGAATGCTTTTAGACAATTTTCTTAACAATATCCAGTTCCCAGCCACTGCCTTCGCCGGGGGATTTTGTGGTAAAAAACGGCTCAAATATGCGCGGAAAAATCTCCGGGGCAATTCCCTTGCCGCTATCCGTGACAGGGCGAACGCATCTAAATTTTATGTTAACAGAATCTGGTATATTAGAGAATAATTCTTGATTGTCTACAAAACATTTAATCAGAGTTAGTTCTTATGAAACTCAAACCTGAAATCACCATTGCCGACCATTTTACCGACTTAGAAGATCAAGCGAGTTGAGCGGACGAGACGCCATCAATTAATTGATATTATTACTATCTCAATTTGTGCCGTGATTTGTGGTGCTGACACATGGGTGGATATCGAAAGTTACGGTCGTTCTAAATACGAATGGTTAAAGAAAATTTTAGAATTACCGAATGGCATACCATCACATAACACAATTGCGCGAGTATTTTCTCGTCTCAAACTGGAGCAATTTCAGAAATATTTTTTGAGTTGGATTCAATCTATTAGTTGCTTTAATCCAGGAGAGGTAATCGCAATTAATGGCAAAACTCTTCGCCATTCTTACGATCGGGGAGGAGATAAAAAAGCGATTCATAAGGTAAGTGCTTGGGCAACCAGTCAAAGATTAGTTTTAGGACAAGTTAAAGTTGATAAAAAGTCTAATGAAATCACAGCAATTCCGGCTTTACTACGACTCCTGCGAGATTTAAACTGCGGATGATGTCATATTCTTGCTTGTGACGGGCGAGTGCAGCAGGAGTGGGGTACTCTTGCTTGAGTATCTTGAAGATTACGCGCTGGCCGTCTGCCGATCGCACGGTAAACTAGAGATCGATCGCTTTCATAGATTTTCCTGAAAATTTTCTAGCCGGGAAAGTGGAGCATAACCGCAGAATCTTAGAGAGCAGCAGCGTTTATATCCGTGTAACCAGTGATACGTGTCCGCAGGTATCGCCACAAATATTCTCAGACTTCCCAGTAACTGGTATCCGACAACATCACGGTGCCCACAATTGTAAATAATAACCCTGCCTTTGTGCGCAAGCATTCAAGGCAGGGTTATTATTTAGTATTCGGAATGCTGAGCGAGTAGTTCATTGCGGGCGAGGCCGGATTCGGCTCCCAAGCGGTGCACTACTCGCCCAATCGAGTTATTTTAGAGCTACGTTCGGCCAACATCAGCACTATATAAATAGTCATTACATAACCGGCGGCCAGAATGGGAATAATTAGAGGAATATTGCGATAAATCATAATTAGAACCAAAAGTCAAGGACTAGGAGGAGGAGGAGGAGGAGGACAAGTTCAAGACCTACCACATTAAGTCAGCACGCAAGACCATGCCTTGGTTCTGAAGGCTGCATTTCCATATCAAGCCGGCGGGAACATTTAGGCGCTCCCGGTCTATAATGATTTAGTGCTTTACAGATGCTTGAACAGCGTAAAACCATCCACTTTAGCTGCTTTGAGCTACCGTGCACATCTCATGCGCTAGTCTTAACTCCTGAAAATTTTTAGCCGCGAGGAACTAAAAATCTGTCCCAGAAATTTTCGCTGCGATCGGACTAACAAGGCTGGCTCTACGAAACTCTTACAGGCATCTGAAAGCTACCTACCAGCCCGGCTCAAGTACGGCCTGTACTTAATGTATAGAATTGTTTAAATCCTTAATACCTATAATAACACAGGGTTTCTGGGATTTACAGATTTTTTGGCAGTGTCCTTAACAATTCGATACAATAGGGGAAACCCCTCTGGCAGCAGGCTACTCGCCTCTGCCAGTCTGGTGAGTGCCATCGGGCTACAGATGACAAATAACTGGCGATCGCCAAAATTTCTCTTCCCTGTTGCAAAGAATTACCTTAAAATAAAGATATGATATGTAAAATTTTGTTACTTTACGGCTTGAGTCGGCGTATCCATGATCTCTAGCACTGTCCTATTTTCCTCGGTTGAAGAAGACCTGCGACTGTTGACAGAAAACTTAAAACAGTTAGTGGGTGCCCGTCATCCCATCTTGTACGCGGCTGCAGAATACTTATTCGGCACAAAGGGAAAACGGGTGAGACCCGCAATAGTCTTGTTGATGGCCCGGGCAACTATGTCCGATGGTGCAATCACAGAAAAACACCGCCGCCTCGCGGAAATCACCGAAATGATTCACACAGCCAGTCTAGTTCACGACGACGTGGTGGACGAGTCGGACTTGCGGCGCGGAGTACCGACGGTACACAGCCGGTTTAACAACCGAGTGGCAGTATTGGCGGGAGATTTTCTGTTCGCTCAATCTTCGTGGCATTTGGCAAATCTGGACAACCTGCCAGTAGTCAAACTGCTTTCGGAAGTGATTATGGATTTAGCAGAGGGGGAAATTCAACAGGGACTAAATGGATTTGACACCAGTTTGTCGATCGAAGCGTACCTCGAAAAAAGTTACTACAAAACAGCGTCTTTAATTGCCAACAGTTCCAAAGCTGCGGGCTGTTTGAGCGAGGTTTCAGCGGAAATAGCAGACGATTTGTACAACTACGGTCGCAACATTGGTTTAGCATTCCAAATAGTAGATGATATATTGGATTTCACCGCTTCAACGGAAACTTTGGGGAAACCAGCCGGATCGGATCTCATCAGTGGTAATCTGACAGCGCCAGCCCTATTTGCTCTGGAAGAAAAGCCTTATTTGGAAGTTCTCATAGAACGCGAGTTCGCCCAAGAAGGAGATATAGAGCAGGCCCTGGCACTGGTCAAAGATTCTCAAGGCATAGTGCGATCGCGAGAACTAGCCACACATCACGCACAGCAAGCCGTCGAATACTTAGCTGCGCTGCCCCATTCAGAGTCCCACCAAGCTTTAATCGATTTGGCCGATTACGTTTTGAGCCGACTTTATTAGCAGGTTAAAAAGTCACACTTTATTAGTAATGGGCATTAGTGTCAACAACTAGGTCAAATGTAGTGCCAGACTACTGCTTGACGCCGATATCAAGATCCCCCCTTAAAAAAGGGGGAACAGGAATCGATCGAAGTCCCCCTTTTTTAAGGGGGGATTTAGGGGGATCAAGACTCAGCTAAAAGTGAGCTTAATCAAAGGGTTTCAGTCTTAATTTGATACTAATTGAGCATGGGGAATTGGTAATGAGTAATACCCGATGCCTAATAGACCTCTGGCAAAAATCCGAAAATACCCTGAAACCATCTGCGTCAATCGGTGTTGCATCTGCCCGATATCTGCGGTTGCTCTATGACTCGAAGATTTTTGCCAGAGGTCTAATGCCCGATTACCAATTAATAACAAATTGATTTATTTAGGCAATATCCGACGGTAGAGCCGATCGATACTGTTGCAAGTAAACGTTGATTAAGTCCTGCACTTGCTGGCGAGGGATTTCCGTCCCGACTTCCTGATTGCCGGGATTTTCAAAAAAAACAATGCTGTCGAGACCTTCGAGAGCGATCATCTGAAATAAAATGTGAGTGACAGGTAAAGGCACCGGCCTCACGCGATCGCCCCCAGCCGCCGCAGCGGAGGACGCATCTTGAAGAGTGGGAAAAGCATAAATTACCTTCTTCTCCCGTCCCGGTTGCTTGAGATTGCTCAAAACCACGATCGCCCAACTTTCGTCTACCGATTGCAGGATCGAGTATTCGAGGTGCTGTAGCTGTTGGGCAATTAAAAGCAGCGCCGGGGCGATCGCCTCTAAGATTTGTGGCGTCGAACCGTCAGGCGGAGCTTGGTCAATCAGCGATCGAATCTGTAGATCTAAATCCATTAGTCAGTTAATTTGAGATTTGAGTTTAAGAATTTCAGGGTAGCAGGTGCAGGTGCAAGTATGTGATACCTAGCACTGCCTCATAATAATGTAAAATGCGGAATTATAAGTCCCATAAATTTGATTAATAAATATGAAACATATACCCAAATATAGCCTTTTTTACAAAAAATTCTGCATTTTTTAGACCAATTCACGCTTCACCCTTCAAGTCTAAAAATATCGTGCCTCATGCTCAATTTAATTGAGGCGGGTGTCGGTGGCCGAGCCAACATTTCTGGTCATGGACGAAAAAAAACGGTTTCTGCTAAAAATTATCTCGCCCTCGCCACCAAAAACCCCTGGTTAAACCTGCTTGGTAGGGGATGGTACGTCCGGGACAGATGACAAAAAAGCAGTCGTCAGTGTTTTTGTCGAACAGGAGATCGAGGGCATTGCAGTTTGTCCTGTCCCGGGAATACCGGGTCAAGTAGCCGTAGAAAAATTTTGTCAATGCTGCTACTAACTGTGCTAATTTCAATGTGAGCTGTAAACAATCATGCGGGAAATCTGCCAGAGCGTGGAAACCATATTTCAACTGCTGTTAGACGAACTCAAAAAGTCCACTCGCGCGTCTGAGCAGAACTGCCAAGATGTAGCAGGGCGACTCGCAGCAGAAGTCACCAGGATATGCACAGAAAGTCAGCGGATTCAAAACTCCGGAGACATAGAGGGTTCAGCCCAGAGCCTAGCTCAGCACCGTTTGCAACAATGCCTCCACTATTACAGTTTAGGCTCCGGGCCCGGGCGAGTAGAATTGCACAGTACCCTCAGCGCGATCGTCTATCGCTACATCACCCCTCCCCAGGTGCAGTCTAGCTATCAGGCGAGAGTAGAACTGATCAAAGATTTCTTGCAAGGATTTTATCTGGAAGCTTTAAAGGCATTCCGGCGGGAAACCCAACTGCCACCTACCTACAGTCCCCGCACTCGCTTAGAACTAGCAGAGTACATGGCTTTTGTAGAGCGTTTCGGCAAGCGGCGCATTCCTTTGCCTCGCAACCGGAGCCAGCAACTAATTATTTTACGGGCTCAAACCTTTTCCCAGCAGCAGCCCAAAGAAACCTCCGTAGATATGGAACAAGCCGCCGACGGAGGGGCTTCAGATTCAGACCAAACTTGGAACGACACCTCGGTGCACTCGGTGCGGGAAGCGATGGCCGGACACGGTTCATCGGCAATTCGCCCGCTAGGCGAGGAGTCAGAATCTCTGCGGCAAAACGTGATAGACGACTTAATCGCTTACTTGAAGGAGCGCAACCAACAAGACTGCGCCGATTACTTCGTGCTGCGCTTGCAAGACTTGCCGACTAATGAAATAGAGTCGCTGCTGGGCATAACTCCCCGCCAAAGAGACTATTTGCAGCAGCGCTTCAAGTACCATTTGCTCAGGTTCGCCATGTCGCACCGCTGGGAACTCGTTCACCAGTGGCTGGAAGCAGACTTAGACCGCAATCTGGGTTTGCTGCCTTCTCAGTGGCAGGCTTTTGGTGAGCAAATTGGCCCAGAGGGGCAGCGTTTGTTAAAGTTGAAGCAACAGGGTCTGTCAGAGTCGGCGATC
>JBDTEI010000228.1:0-7700 GCA_039922675.1 Microcoleus sp. | reverse complement strand
GGCGGGCAAATAATTCGGCGATAGTGCTAATCGGACGCAGTTGGGAATAGGCCATGCTTGCTAAGGTGTAAGCCCTCAACCTGCACACGCGCAAAAATGCAGCGCCATTGAAAAAGTCTCCCTTTTTTTGGAAGCTTTCCTCGCAGGTGGTAGCAACAGCGGGGGTGGCTAAACACAGAAGAGCTACGGTTAAGAGAATGGATCGCAGATTAACTAAGTTACGAGACAGTCATCAAGATCGGGATCAGCACCGTACAACTTTTTGGCAAGTGCTGTCTAAGGGCAAAAAAATACAGAAGACAGAATTTTTCTGGAATTCTGCCTTCTGAGTAATTCTTTCTAATTTTTAGATTCGAGCAGTCTGTTAGCTGAAGGCGTAGGCTGATTGCAGCGCCCACCAGATGAGGAAGCCGATGCCACCACCAATGACGATCGCTGAAATGGCGATCGCGATCGGGCTGTCAGCTCCCTTGAACTTCATGATTCCGCGATTTAAGTCTGACATGACAGTGTTCTCCCACAATTGCAGCTTGATTGTAGCTTTGCCGTCGCCGGATTATGGTCACTCTTCACTGCAATTACTGATTTTTTTAACGATCGAGCTGCTGCAATTTCAGGCGGGGAATGGCATTCGGGCGCGCCACCGCGAGTTTCTGAAAAAAACTTACAAAAAACACTTGACAAATTCAGAGAAGTGAGAGATTATAGTTAAGACCGCAGGAAATGCGGGTGTGGCTCAGTGGTAGAGCGTCACCTTGCCAAGGTGAATGTCGCGCGTTCGAATCGCGTCACCCGCTTTAAAAAATCAAGAAAACAAGATCGACAAAACCAAACAGTATAGCAAGAAGCTCTTGGATATAGTCCTAGCGGTGGTTGAAAATACCTAGGTTAGTGATAAAATTGAATGGATAACTTGCAAGTCAAAATAGCCGATCGGGCGATCGCTCGGAAGAGGCAGTTGTAACTCTGGCTATAGCAGAATTGACAAGTTTGATCAAGTGGATATGTTAACGATTATTTTTGCAAAAACGCTTTTTTTATCCGATCGCTCGTGCCATCCCAAAAAGCTCCCAAGATTGACTTAAACGATGAGTACCCGTGCCCTTGCCGGCGCCGAGGTCGTCTCGTACCCATAACCCTGACAGAAGCCTTTGGCTGCAACCGCTGTCAGCAAATATTTGTATTGGACGAAAGCGGACACGTCATCGAGCAACTATCAACCAACTATCCTTACAAGCAGGCTTGGCGTTGGACGGGCAACCAGTGGCACAGAGCGCATCCGGGTTTGAAGGCGCACTACTTGCCGCTGGCCCTGGGGATGATTTTGGTGCCGCTAGTGATTTGGTTGCCCCTGGCACTGCACTCGCCGGGCCCGAATGTTATTCTGTGGGCGATGGTCGCCGTGCTGCTAGCAATGCTGCCGGCGCTGATGGTATGGCTAGCTTACAGGCGTTAATTAGATGATAATAGAGGATTTTAGCCATTCATCAGATGGGGCAAATGTCGCCCGTCGCGCTTATCAGGCTTCTATGGAGTTGGCGACGACAAAGAGTACGGATCGCGCTGCTGGTTTGCAGGCGATGGCGCTCGGGCTGAAACGCCGACAAAATGACATTTTAGAAGCAAATACTCTGGATTTAGAAGCGAGTCGCGACATGGCGATTCCTGAGTTGATCGTGGAGTGGCTAAAGCTGACGCCGGAACGGATCAAAACAACTGTCCAAATTTTGGAACGGTTGGGGGAAATGCCAGATCCGATCGGCAGAGTGATCAATGCTTCTTATCAAGTCGATCGATGTCAGGTGTATTGTCAATCACTACCGCTAGGGGCGCTCGCGCTAATTTACGAGGCGTTTCCCGAGTTGGGGGCGATCACTGCGGGTTTGTGTCTCAAAACTGCTAACAGTTTGATTCTCAAAGGCGGCAGCGAAAGCTGGCAAACTAATGCTGTAATTGGAGAAGTTTTGATGTCGGCGATCGATGAGGTCGGTTTGCCGTCAGGATGTTTGCAGGTACTACCACCGGATCGGGGCGCTTCGATTCGGGATTTAGTAACTCAAGACCAATATCTCAATTTAATTATTCCCTACGGTAGACCGAGTTTGGTGCAGCAGGTGGTAAGGCTGTGCACTACACCCGTGTTGCGATCGGCAATGGGTAATTGTTACCTTTATTGGTCGCCGACTGGTAGTTTGGAAATGGCAAGGTGGATGATTTTGGACAGCCATCAAAGCGTACCCGATCCGGTAAACGCGATCGAGAAAGTGCTGATCGATCGCAACCAAAAGCCTTCTTCCTTAGTCAGGCTGTGGAACAGTTTAAAAGAAAAAGGCTTTCAAATTAGCGGAGACGCAGATCTCGTCGCAGATTTCCCCGAGTTGAAGCTGGCTGAACCCTACGAGTGGACTCAACCGTATTTAAACAAAACCATTGCGTTTAAAGTTGTCGATAGTTTGGAAATTGCGATCGGGTGGATCAACCGCTACAGCAGCGGGCACGCTGACTCCATCGCCACGGAATCTTACCTAGAAAGCCGCCAATTTGCTCTGGATGTCAACAGCGCCTCTACTTTTATCAATGCCTCGCCTCGGTTTTGGCGCTATCAAAATCGCGGAGATGCGATATTTTTGGGAATGTCCAACCAAAAAGGCTATCGCCGGGGATTGATCGGGCTAGATACGTTGACGACAATTAAAGAAATTGTTCAGGGAAACGGACTTTTTTAATCTTATAGGTTATTTAGGATTGGTTATTGGAATATTAAACCAAAGTCAAAAGTGGGATAGTATTATCGATGCGTAAGCCTTTATAAGCCTTTAATAGTTGTTTCCAAATTTCTATTTATGGGATACAATAATATCTTGGTACAACAATCAGGCAGCTTTGATCTAAAGCAATTTGGTCGCCAGCTCCCGGAACGACACCGTGGACACAGATAAAATTTCCGCGTCCTGACAATAAGCCCGCGATTCATTTGTGGGTCAATCTAAAATCGGTACTGGATCTAATTAACTTTAGAAAGTTATTAACTCACAGGAAAATACTCTTAGCGATAATATGAAATCCGAAAAATCACTCAATACTCTAGACAATACGGCAACGCCGACTTTAGGCGAAGAAACGCTAATTCACCTCTCGGTATACGCTAAGAAATTGCGCCCACTCCTACCATCAGAAGCCTTTAAACCAGATTCTAGTAAGTTGGTTATACTGTTCATTAATATGGTTATTTTACTACTGGGTTGGGGAATTGCCGATCGTCTAGATCAGTGGCCCATCTATCTTCTATGGCTTTATTTACCTTTAGCTTTAGTTATGGGTAATAGTATCGTAACTATGGGATTTTTCGCCCATAATTTCATGCACGGTAGCGTCAATAAAAAGTCTCGTATGACTTATCATATAATTAGTTTTCTAGGGTTTGCAATGATGTTTATGCCTTCAACTCAGTGGAAATATGTTCATAACATTGTACATCACAGTCAAACAAATTATCTAGAAGATCCGGATCGCAATTACCTTTACCAGCAGCCGAATAGTTGGGGAAAATGGATTCATAATTTCTTTGCGCCAGCGATTGATAATCCATCTTGGTTATTAATAGTAGGACTTCCAGCATCGTGGTTATTTCATCAATTTTGCCACCTCTCGTCGAGCCTATTGTTTAATAATAAAATTGTGGATTATGTGCCCGCTGCATTCACAGTCAGTCAGAAAGATAGATTGAAAATTGCTCTTGAGTTGTTTGCGGTTTTATGCCTGCATTTTAGCATTTTATTCTATTTAGAGTTTCATCCGCTAAAAATCGTTCTTGGGTACTTGCTACCCTTAGCAATCGGTCATACAGTTGCAATGTTTTATATCTACACAAATCACCTGATTTGTCGGATGACGAGTGTTAACGATCCTCTGATCAATAGTCTCTCGCTACGGGTTCCTAAAATTGTTGATTTGTTGCATTTTAATTTTTCCTATCACACAGAGCATCATATTTTCCCTAGTCTTAACTCAGACTATTACCCTCTGGTTCAAGAGTTGATACAAATTCATTATCCTGGCCGGATGAATTTATTGAGTGCTGGTGAAGCTTGGCGGTTGCTGATGGAAACTCCCCGGCATTATAAAGATGAAGTCACCTTAACTGATTATTTAGGGAAAACTTCGGTAAATTGCCCTCTTGATAATTCTGCTGTAACACCTTTGCCATAGCTAAATACACCCGTTACGCTCACAAGTTCCCCCAGACTACAGCTAGAAACCGACGCTAACGACCAATTTGACCTGACGGGGTTATTATCCCGTCAGGCTTACAATTCTACATACAAAATATTCCCACTGGTAGATTTAGAAAGATAATACTATTAATTTGTATTAGTAACCGCGATCTTATGGTGCAAGAGTTATTAAAAATTCACTATCCCGATCGCCTGAATTTAATCGATGCTGGCCAAGCTTGGTGGTTACTGATGGAAACCACACGACATTATCAATATCAAATCACCTTCACTGATTCCTCTGGTTCAAAGTCGGTAAATTGCTCAATTGCTGAAGAATACAAAAACATCTAATACAGAGTAAGGTGCGCACTGCGCACCCTATCTTGAGATATTCTGCTGAATTGTTAATTTTACATACTGATGCTATTGAGCACCAAGGAAGGCTTGAGAGAAAAGTAAGGGATTACTCGTTTTTGATTGTTGGCATCAATCTTTTGTTCAGCCATATTCAAATTTTGTTGGAACTGGCTGGCTAAAAGTTGGATCGGCGTTCCCGCAAAAACTTCGTCGAAACTCATCCGGTAGAGTTCTCGGAAAGATTTATCGTAATAACCCAAACGGTCATATCGATAAGCTGACAAAATAAACAGAATTTGCAGTTGATCAGCCGCTCGTTTGTACGGAGGCAGCAACCGTAAAATATCCTTTTCCGTAATCACTTCGAGATTACCCGAAGCCGTAATTATAGGAATGTCTCGGTAGGCTGCTAAGGGCATATTGGCGGCAAAACTCATGTATTCATACTGGGCAAAATTGACTGCTGAATGCTGCGGCCCGCAGGTAAAAATTATAGTTGTGACAATTTCAATTAATTGTTCAACTGTGTCGATGTGGTCTGGCATTCCTTTGACTTTACCGCCTTGGGGAGATGCTAATTCTTTTGCCCAGCTTTGCAATTCCACATCTTGAGCGATCGCCCCCAGAGTCGGGTAAAAGAAGTTGAGATAGCCCGATACAAAGGTTTCAATTGCATTCCAAACCAGCAATCCATCATCTCGGTAAGGATAGTGAGGCAGTTGATTGGGGTCATCCATTCCCCGATTTTTCAATTCAGCGGGCAAGGCAAATTGATCGAGACTCCACGTACTGCACGCCTCTCTACTTATTTCTATTGTCTCTGCCAAGGTGCCGCCTAGCAATTCATCGACGGAGCCACCGGGAGCGATCAAGTGAGAACGCGCCAGATTGTTGTTGGTCAACATAAAGCGAAAGTGCGGTTTCAGCAGCAGGCTCAGTGGGTGATTGTTAGCCAACTGTCGGGCGGTGACGATCGCGATTGGTTCCATCACCAGATGAGTTCGACCTAAATGCGAGCTCATTTCATGGTGATTGGCATCTGCTACTTGTACGCAGAGTTTCGCAAACAGCCAATCGACAGGAGGATCGAATGGGGTATAGACATGGCTATCTGGCGTCGGATCTAGTTGAATAGCAATAGGTGTCATTTCACCGCGATCGCGGACTCCCGTCCACCGCCAAGCGAAAAAAGCCCGCGGTTTCGGCAAGTATTTTCTGCCTTTTTCATAGGTTCCGCCTCCTATTTTCGCAGGCGCGCGATAGTATTGGTCAGTACCCGTGTAATCAGCAATGTAAATGTTTTTTTGCTGCAACTCTTGGTGCAGATCGAATAATGGGTGCAAACTGGAAAGACCCGCCAGTGTTTGTGCGCGAGGATCGCTCGCATCTAAGAGGCGAAGAACCATTGGATTTGCTCCCGACAGCCGCTGTTCTGCAAAAGAGCGATCGGTTTGGTAGATCTTTGCAACTTGAGGTAGTGGCAGCAGAGTAAAGAAGTCTTCATAGTCTTGGAGCTCGTCGAGAGGATCGAGAAAAGTTCTCGAATCGGCGGCCAACATATTACCAGGAAGTTCCGATGTTGCTAATATCCGTTCTGCAATATACTTACTAGAAAAATTCTCGACTGGTGGCACATTTTTTAATAATGCCAAAGGTGATAAACTGTCATAGTCAAACTGATAAGCTTGTTGCTGACTATTCAAGGAATCGTGGCGCTGTTCTTGGTTCGGATCGTTTTGAGGAAGAGAAGGTTTCATATAGTCCACCATTGTATAAATCAACCCTTTTTTTGTAGTAAAAATTCGGATACCATCACTACCGATTGAGGATGAACTTTAAAAAGTATTGTGTCCCTACCATAGGGCTAGATATATTCATTCTTCGCAAATCGATAATCTTATTCCGGACTTTTTTAAACTCAGACAAATTCTTCAAAAAAAGGCAACACTTCTCGATCGCCTTAAATCCACATAGGGCTGTGTCATTTTTATTCCCAAGCTCTGTCTGGGAAGAAAAAAAGGGCAACCACGGAGAATCGCCCCTAGGTCGAAGCTAATATTAGCGATTAGGCATGAGTCATTAAATATTGACCGTTGCCGTTATATTCACCATCGCAACTCGCGAAAAGAGTTTCCGCCCAAATCAAGAAAAACCGCCAGATGCGACGAAATTTGGCATAGTCCATGCCGTAGTCTAAATCTTTGACTATTGCCTGAAAATCATCAAAATTTTTCAGCCAATTAACTAAGGTTGTAGAGTAATTGGATCCGTTGAGATACCAGTTTTTTATCGTCTTGAGGTCTTTGTTGTGGCTGGGAACGGCATCGTATTTCCAGATACGACCGTGGGGGAAAATGTATTTGTGGATAAAAGGGCTGGACATATTGTTGGGAGTGCGGACTGTGATAATGTGAATGAAAACTTTGCCGTTATCCTTCAGGAAAGAGGCAAGCTTTTGGAAACCCTTCGTTAAATTGCCTACATGCTCAAAAACTCCGATGGAGAGAATTTTGTCAAATTTTGTCTCGAAGTTGGCGTCGTTCAAATCGCCTTCATATAGGGTAAATCGACCGGAACTAAGATAGCTTTCGGGGTCTTGCATCTTCTGACGCATATACTCGCATTGGTTGTGGCTGAGGTTAATGCCAGTAAACTGGACATTGGGGAATTTGGAAAGAATGTAATTGGGAACGCAACCCCAACCGCAACCAAAGTCTAAAATGCGATCGCCATCCTGAATGTCTAGCTTCTCAATCACATCATCAATCATCTGCATTTGCGATTGTTCAAGGTTGGCCGCTCCTTTTTCCCACAACCCCATGGTGTATTTAGGATAAATGAGTTTGCCGTCGCCTAACATCGGATTCAGCATGGCTTGAGGCAAGTCGTAGTGAATTTTCATTAAATCGCGCGAGCCTTCGGCTGTATGCTCTGTTTCTGTGAGTACCCATTCGTAGGGTGCGAGGAGGGAGGGAAAATACTTAAAGAAGACGGGCATACAGGTATCAAAAAGCGATCGCAATACAGAATCCGGTACTTCTAAACCGTTGATATAAGACTCTGCTACTGCCATTTGCACCGCGTTAACTGCACTGACTGCGACGCGGGTTGCTCGGTAGGCGATCG
>JBDTEI010000227.1:0-2829 GCA_039922675.1 Microcoleus sp. | reverse complement strand
CTGGTTTGAGCAAATTTTCCAAAGTTCCTTTTGGCAAAGCAGCAAAAGCCGCGTCTGTCGGTGCAAAAACAGTGAAAGGGCCTTTTCCTTCGAGAGTTTTCACCAAACCTGCTGCTCCCAAAGCCTTGGTCAATGTCTTGAATTGAGGGTCGCCAGATGCAATAGCGACAATATTCTTAGTGGCGGCCATTGATGTCGGTGAAGCCATTGGTTTCATGTTTTCTGCAACTTGTTGAGTTGGAGTTGCATTCTTCACATTGGTGTTGGAGTTGATGTGAGCCAAAGCCGGGAAACCAATCAACGCGCTAGCGCCGATTACTCCTGCAAAACCTGTGAGTTGTTTCATCCAGCTAGGTACATTTTGATTTTTCATTACGCTTGTATTTCCTTATGACAATAAAACAGTGAACGTGAATTCTTATGTTAGCCAAATTTCCTCAAAAGATCAGGTTGGGAAAGGCTAAGGTAGAGATAAAATGAGCTGGAATTGTCGATCGCACCAAAACTTCCTTAATATAACCTAAACTTAGCGAAAAAGTGTCAACCGCTAAATCTGTAACTCAAAACCTCAATCACCGAACCGGTTTCGGGTAAGTCAGCAGGTTTAATCGAAATCGTGTCATTATTCGATCGGCGCACCGGCGTACCATCCATTAGAGCCAAGAATTCATCTAGCGGCGCTAAATCGCACGCTGCATCGGCGGCTTGGGTTTTGTAATGCGTGGGAATCACCATCTTTGGTTTGAGAAGTTGCAAAGTTTGCTTCGCTTCCGCTGGAGTGTAAGCTTTCGGCCCTCCACCCACGGGAATTAGCAAAATATCCGGCCGCCCAATCAAGATTTGTTCTTCAATGCCGATCGGGCCAGCCATTCCGCCCAAGTGTAAAATCTTAATACCGGCTTGCTGCCACAGCCAAGCCACATTCACCCCAAAGCGCCTTCCTCACTCCCGGTCTTTTTGCGTCCGAATGCCTTGAATTCTGAGCCCGTTCGATCGATAAGTGCCCGGTTCGTACAAAAGGCCGGGATTGCCCGAAAATCCGTCCACCGCCCCTTCATCGAGCAATCTGCTGCTAATCAGAATCAAATCAGTGGGAACCTTGGGAGAGCGATAGCCAGCCGTACAGCCCAGGGGGCGAAAAGGATTCACCAGCACCCTCGCACCGCCTCCTGTAAACAAAAAGCAAGTGTGCCCCAACCACTGAACCGACAAAGAATCAGCAGTTTGAGCTTGATAGCTTTCCCATCCAGATGGCAAACCAGTCGCTAAAGCTGCTAGCAAACCCGTCTGTGCGTAACGTATTAATTGTCGCCGTTTCATCTTTTGGTTGCGGTTGTCGGGTGTTGGTCGTCTGTTGTTATACCACAAAACACAGTGAGTCGATTTTAGATTTTAGATTTTTGATTTATATTGTGTGCGATCGATTAACAGCACTAGACCTCTTGCAAAAATCTTCGAGTCATAGAGCAACCGCAGATATCGGGCAGATAAACACCGATTGACGCAGATGGTTTCAGGGTATTTTCGGATTTTTGCAAGAGGTCTACTACAATATGGTTCGTAGTGCTGACTGAAGTCAGCACTACGAACCGAAGAGACTTCTTCCTGCTTCCTCCCATCCGTTACATCCGTTACATCCGTTACAAAATCCGCTGCCGAACTTCCTTCTACTTAAAGCCGTGCCAAGAAATTTCGCAATAATTGCTTTCCCGAAGTTGTCAAAATACTTTCCGGGTGAAACTGTACACCTTCAATGTGCGGATATTCCCGATGTCGCACGCCCATAATCGTGCCATCTTCAACCCAAGCCGTAACTTCCAAGACTTCAGGACAACTCTGCTTTTCTATTACCAAACTATGATAGCGAGTTGCAATCATTGGCGATTCCACGCCCACAAAAACTCCGACTCCTGCGTGTTCTACCTGAGAAGTTTTACCGTGCATTAATACGGGTGCAGAAACAATTTTGCCACCGAATACTTGACCGATACTTTGATGTCCGAGACACACGCCTAAGATTGGCAGAGTCGGGCCCAATTCCTTGATTAATTCCAGAGAAATCCCCGCATCTTCCGGCCGCCCCGGGCCTGGAGAAATCACGACTGCTGCGGGCTGCAATCGTCTAATTTCTGCTAAAGTGATTTGGTCGTTGCGGTAGACTTGGACTTCTTTTGCTACGGGCAATTCAGCACCTAGTTCTCCTAGATACTGTACCAAATTGTATGTAAAACTGTCGTAGTTATCGATGACTATAATCACGGGTTAAGTTTGATTTTAGGTTTTAGATTTTAGATCTTAGATTGAGTAGCTGCCTGAATGCAATAGTTTGAAGATTTTAGATAGATGCCGAAGATAAAAATAGCTGCAATATGTACGAATAAAACTAAAAACCTCAAATTGGTCATCTAAAACCTAAGATTTGCCTTACCCAATAAGTTACGGACGGACGATCGCAATTTGCACCACTTCCCACAACGGAGGAAGCAGAAGTGCACCAGCGACTATCGCCGCCGCCATTGCGGATACCAGAACAGCCCCGGCCGCGCAGTCTTTGGCAATTTTGGCGAGCTCGTGGTAAGATTGCCCGACCGTTAAGTCTACCACCGATTCGATCGCCGTATTCAACAATTCCATTGCTAAAACTATGCCAATGGTGACGCCGATCACAGATATTTCTACAGGTTTCAGTTGCAAATATAGCCCTAGTCCGATCGCCAAAGTGCCTATAACAGTGTGAATCCGAAAATTTCGCTGAGTTTCAAAAGCATAAGCCAGCCCACCCCAAGCGTATCTAAAACTCGTAACTAAGCTTGATGCAATTTTCCAGGA
>JBDTEI010000226.1:0-3224 GCA_039922675.1 Microcoleus sp. | reverse complement strand
CAACCCTCGCCACCAGAGAGTTGAAGAACTAGATACCGAAACCGGAGACGGTGTAGTCATAAATTTATTCCTTAGATAGAGTTCTTGCCTTAGAGTACCTCGGATTTTTTAAATGTTTAGTTAGCTTCATGAAAAATTACAATTTCATGTTATACAAACAACATTATTTTTGAGCGGTCATTCCTGGACGAAACACCTCTATATGTAAGGTGCAGCGCGCACCTTACATATACTAAAAAGCTTAATCTTTCTTGGCCTTAGCCTCCAAATTTTCCATCCGACTCTTCAAATCTTGATTCTCCTTTTTAACCTGGTCTAACTCCTCGCGCAACTGCTTCACCGCTGCATCGGAACCAGCATTTCTCTGCACTCTTTGCACCGCTTCATCAGCCATCATACGGACGCGGCCGTCGGGAGTTTGGTCAGCTAAAGAACCCAAAATCCGAATGGCTTTGCGAGTTTCCATCTGTCCTAAAGCCGCAACTACAGATACTTGAGTCAAGAAAAATGTCTCTTTAGAAAGTTCAGCCAATCGCTGCAAAATCCGTTCTAAATTAACCTTAGTTTGACCTGTCGAAATTGTCCCCAAAGAGCGAATTGCAGCCAATCGCAAAGCTTGCGGAGTACCGATGGCTGTATATTTCAAAATTAGATTCAGCGCATCTTCAGAAGTTTTCATTTGCGCCAAACCCGAAATAGCACCCGATCGCACAACCTCATTCCAGCCCTGACGCTCTTTCAAAACCAATTTTAACTCTTTGAGTACCTGTTCGTCCGTCGGTTTTTCGTCGGGATTCGCCCCTGCGATCGAGCCCATAGCACTAGCTGCGGCCGCTTCTACATAATAGCTGTCGTCGCCTTTTTCGACGATCGACCTCAGCGCCTTATAAGTTTCGTGAGTCTTGATTTGGCCCAGCGCATTCACCACAGCGCGGCGAACCCTAGCATCTTTATCTTTCAAACCACTTGCTAAACCTTCAAAAGCTTGGTCGAGTTTAATTTCAACTAACTGAGTAGCTACTTCAGCCCGCACTCCCCAAAACCGCTCTTTTTTGAGAACTTCTGACAGCGCTTTCACAGATTCCAATCCTCCCTTTTTTGCCAAAGCTTGGGCTGCATAAATCCGGGAAACCGGGTCAGGATCGAACTGCAACTGAGCTTTTAATTCGGCAACTCCATACTCTAAAACAACGGTTTTTAAGTATTTATTTCCGACATCAAAACTGATAAACGCGGGCTTCTCTTCTAGCGGAAAATAGAAACTTTGCTCGCGTTCGTAGACTCGGACGGTGAAAGTTTTTAGCTTGCCATAACTATCATCCCTGTCTGCTTTTTCTGGCTTATTACCGAAGCCGATGGGAATTTTTAGGTCAAAGACATCTTTGCTATTACCGTTGTCCTTTTTGCTATCTTTGATCTGAGTTTGTGTTACAGTCACTTTGGCTAATTTGTTGTCGCCATCCCAGGAATAAGCAACTTTGTAATCTGGATGACCGCCGCGATAAACGTACTGATCGAACAAAAACATTAGATTGCGGCCGGTCGCCTTTTCGATCGCCCTTAGCAAATCGATCGTTTCCACAGTTTTGTGAGCGTTATCCCGCACAAAAGTGTGAATTGCTTTGTAAAATAGTTCGTCGCCTAACTCGGCGTGAATCATGTGATACACGCAAGCACCTTTTTCGTACAAATGGCGATCGTACAATTCGATCGCTTCGCGGTAAACGTGAGTGACAATCGGGCGGCGGTAGCGGGAACTGTCTTCAGCTAAATAATTGCGGGCTTCATTTAACATATAATAAGCCGCATCTTCTGGGCCGTATTCTTTGTCAGTCCACAGCACCTCGCAATAGGAAGCCATGCCTTCCTTGATCCAAGCATGAGACCAGTGTTTAATTACTACTAAATCGCCGAACCATTGGTGAGCTAATTCGTGAGCAACTAAGCTTTCTGTACCTCGATTGTCGAGGCTAGCGCGTTCGTCTAGCAAGCACCTATCTGTTAGCAAAGTTGTCGAAGTATTTTCCATGCCGCCGAAGATGAAATCATCAACGCAGACTTGAGCGTATTTAGGAAATGGGTAAGGATAGCCAAATGCTTTAGAGAAAAATTCAATCATTTGGGGCGTTTTGCCCATGCTGCGCTTACCGTCGGCTTCGCGGCCTTTTTCGACGTAATAATTAACTGGTTTGCCGTTCCATTCGTCTTTGATTTCGGCAAAATCTCCGACGGCTAAGGTCATTAAATATGTCGGGTGCACCTGGGTTTGCGACCAGTGATAAATCTTATCATCGCCGTCGGTTTTTGTGCTAATTAATTCGCCGTTGGATATTGCAAAAAAATGTCTTGGAACTTGCACTCTAATTTCGGAAGTTGCGAGTTGTCCGGGATAGTCGAAACAGGGAAACCAGAAGCGGGAATCTTCGTCTTCACCTTGAGTCCAAACTTGTGTAGGTTTGTCTGGATAGTGTTTGTCTGGGCCGACAAAATAGAGACCGCGTTGGGGTTTTTCGACCGAGTAGGCGATCGCGATTGTAATTGGTTCGTAAGCTACAGTTGGTTCGTGCAGTTGAATTTGCAGCACTTCGCCGTCGCTGTCGAAATTTTGCTCGGTTTCGCCGACTTTTACTGATTTAATGTTCAGGTTGACAGCATCTAAGGTTAATTTGTCAATACCGCTGCGGACTGGATTGATGCGGATGCTGCAAGTGCCGCGAAAACTTTGTTTGGGAATATCTAGCACTAAATCGAGGAAAATATGCTCTACTTGTCCGGGGCGATCGGGGTTGTAGTGGGGTCTGGCACCGGGCATCTCGAAGGATTTGTGGCTGTTTTCAGAATCAAAGTAAGTGTGTGACATTGTGATGGAGGAGTTGTGTGTCGATCGGCGATCGCTGGTGTTTTCGCTGCTGCGGAACTGCCAGCTTATTCTAGAGTAGCGCGTCCCGCTGCTGTTGTCTCTAATCTTATTAAAAACTTGGCTGATAATTGCCTGGATCGAAAATATGAATTGTTTGCTACAATATCAGCAAGGCTAATGTCTGCAATCATCAGCCTGAAATTGAAATTGAGAGGGAAATCTGCATGACAGCTACACTATCAGTTCCCAGTGCGATCGCATCTTTGCTGGGCGACGAAGCCGAAGACTTGCTCACCCATCAAGCGAAAGTTTCTAAAGATTTGTTGCACCTGCCAGGCCCGGATTGGGTCGATCGCATTTTCGC
>JBDTEI010000225.1:0-7699 GCA_039922675.1 Microcoleus sp. | reverse complement strand
ATCTAAGTCTGCCGGCAGTTGAGCAATGAACCGAATTGCGATCGCCCCTACCTGTTGACTGCCAAAGGGTACACTCAAAATATCCCCAGGCTGCACGTTCAATTGGGCTGGTAAGCCATAGGTAAATAGTTTGTTTTCCTCCCCCGGCAAGTCCCCCGCGCCCCTGAAAGGAGAGTCCACTAAAACTTCGATCCACTCTGCGCGCACGGTGGGGCGTTGCGGCGGTTGGCTGCTACCGTAGGATGCCCCGGCCTCTGCTGCGGAGGGGGTTGATAAACCAAAAGTGACAGTAGACATAGGGTTGCACATCAAACTAGGAGGAGCCGCGGTCATAGGGAATTTTTATTATCTCTCAATTTAGCTCGATCGATCGAGACTTACCCAGAACCTATAGGTGTGCGGTGCAGCATCAGCACTCAGCCCTATCTGGCGCCGTCAAAAAGTCCCTCAAACCCTTGACATATCGTACTTTATAGGGCGCGCCATGTGCACTGGTGTGAGTCTGTAGATAATTAACCGCACCTCTGCGTCAGCGCGAAATTTATTGAGTAATTACTAAAAAAACTCTCCCCCTCTCCCCCTTTAGCTGCGGGATTTGGCGATCGGAATCTCGATCGCAAATTCAGTCCCTTCTCCCACTGTCGATATGCACTCCAACCTGCCGCCGTGTTTGTCCACCACAATTTGATAGCTAATTGATAGTCCCAAACCTGTACCAGTACCTACTGGTTTCGTCGTAAAGAAAGGATCGAAAACTTTGGTCTTCACGGCATCATCTATTCCCGGCCCATTATCCTTAATACTGATTTTAACCCAATTGTTTTTTTGAATAGATGTACTAATTATAATCTGACCATGAGAGTGAGTTTGAGATTTTTTTGAATTCTCATTTTCTGGATTGTGCAAAGCATATATAGAATTACTTAAAATATTCATAAATACTTGATTTAGCTGTCCCGCATAACATTCAATGGGCGGCAAATCTCCATAATTTTTAACAATCTTAATTTCATCAAAATTTGGTTTAGCTTTGACAGCACTTTGTAAAATCAAAAGCGTGCTGTCAATTCCCTCGTGAATATTAACTGGTTTAAGGTCGGATTCATCCAAGCGAGAGAAATTTCGCAAACTCAGGACAATTTCACGAATGCGGTCAGTCCCAACTTTCATTGAAGATAAGATTTTAGGCAGATCTTCGCCGATAAATTCTAGGTCGCTATCCTCAATCAAATCTGCAATTTTAGCCTGAGGATGGGGATATTCCTGCTGGTACAAATCGATTAAATTTAATAGGTTGTGACTGTAGGTACTAACGTGAGAAAGATTGGCGTGAATAAAATTGACTGGGTTATTAATCTCGTGGGCGACACCAGCGATCATTTGACCCAGCGAAGACATTTTCTCTGTTTGAATTAGTTGAGCCTGGGTTTGCTGTAAATCTTGCAGAGTTTTTTTTAGTTGTTGAGCTTGAGCAGTCGCAGTCGCAGCAAGTTTATCCTTAAGTTCCAATGTTTGACGCAGTTTTGCTTCAGCGTGCTTGCGCTTGGTGATGTCAAAAATTACTCCGTCCAGCCACATAACGTCTCCGTTTACGTTGAATATGCCTTGACCTTTGTCTGACACCCATCTCACAGTCCTATCCGGTCGAATGATGCGGTACTCGATTATATAATCCTGTTTTTTTAAGATTCTTTGATCGATAATTCTTTCTACCATTGCTACGTCTTCAGGATGGATGATGCTGTAAAAATTTCGCACTCGATCGTTCATAAAATCGGTGGCTGGGTAGCCAGAAATTTCGGCGATCGCATCACTGATAAACTCGATTGTACAGTCGGAATCGAATACCCATCGATAGACAGCGCCTGGAAGATTAGAAACCAAGGTTCTGAAACGTTTCTCGCTTTCTTGCAGCACCTCGGTATCAGACTGAATGCGATCGCCCATTTGGTTAAAAGCGGTCGCAATCTGAGCAAGTTCGTCGGAACCACCTAGTTGCACCCGATTGTCCATTTTTCCTTGCCTGAAGCTATTACTCGCTGCTACCAGCCTCGCAGCCCGCCCAGTCAAGGTTTGATCGAAAAACCACCAGACAATTATGCAAAATACAGCTAGCCCAATACTCGTTTCGGTCGATCGTTTTAAAGCATCTGCATAAGCTTGCTGCTTGACTAATAAAATATCATATTCTACCAAAAGAATGCCGACTCTCGAAGGGCGAACTTCTCCCGGCTGGGCCCCCAACAAAACCGGATAAATTGCCCAGGTACTCTCTTTATTTTGAGCAAGCTTGACTTCTCCTGACATCTTTTCCCGAACTTTTAAAAATTCTTCTGGCAAATAGTTAAGTGATGAGATTTCGGCGATCGGGTGATTCCGCAATTCGTAACGGGTTGCCCAAATTATGCGGTTATTTTCATCACAAAGTAAGGCTAAGCGGATATTTGGATCGCTCCCCAACTTGCTAATCGCGATTTCCACTTGCTCAACATCTCCTCTGCGGTATAAGTATTCAAGCATTCCTGAGATTTGATTTGCGGAAAACTTTAAATTGCTAATTCCATGTTCTTCTTGCCGGCGGTACGACTGATCTACCTCCCGTTGAAACGAAAATAAACCCAGCAAACTACCGAAAATCAGCAGGATCAAAGGAATTGAAAAACGCAGAGAAAAAGGAAATCGTTTCATTATCAGGAATGACATCAAACTTGAATTACTAGATGATTATTGCTAATTACAACCAGAGTACGCAGGAAAACACTCCATTTAAATCTCACAGTTGTTTACCACTGACTTGCTTTTTTTGCAATCAAATTTTTCCATTTTTGACTAATTTATCCTCGAACAAAGGAGCAAGATTTACAGCTTTCGGCAGCAATTTATTTTCTAACATCACTTGAGATAATCGCTTGACGCCATTCAGCAATGAGGGGTCTGTCTTTCCTAGTAATTTTTGGTTTTCTTGGAGGTTTGGACTGCTCAGCCCTTTCAAAGATTCTAAGAATTGCTCTGGGGTAACTCCTGTACGGAGAGCCATACGACTAGCAGCATCCTGGGGATTTTTGCTCAAGTAATCTAGGGCACGAAACCGACCGTCAACTAAAGCCTGCAAAGCTTTGGACTGCTGATTAATTACTTCCTCGCGCACTATCAGAACATCAACAATTTCACCGGGAATTTGTGAACTATCAAACAGTAGTTTTGCACCGGCTGCTAGCAGCTTTGTCCGAGCAGAACCAAAGGTGACAACAGCATCTACTTTTCCTGTTTTAAAGGCTCGTTCATGTTCGGATACTTCTAAAGAGACAATTTTGATATCTTGAGGTGACATACCTTTTTGTTCTAAGGCACGGGTGATGATGAATGCTCCTAGTGCAGTAGATTCGACGCCTACTGGTCGGCCTTTTAAGCCTTGCAAATTTTGAAGCTCTGGTTTTCCGAGAATCACATCCCCACCGTTAGAGAAATCCATAACAACTACAATTTTTACATCTGGATTGGTTGCTGCTAATGCCAAAGTTTCATCCATAGATAGACCTGCTACTTCAATTTCTCCATTTCGATAGGCTCGTACCTCTTCTGTACCAGAAGGGTAATCTACTAATCGAATGGGGGTACGATCGTAGTAGCCTAAACTGCGAGCCAAGTACAGAGTTTCAAACCCCTGCCAAACGTTAGTACCTACTCGCAACGGCGGCTCTGCTTTGGTGCAACTAGCTAATATCGCTATACACAGCGTTACAGTAGCAATCCCAAGCGTAAAGCTTTTTTTTAGTTTCAGGAGCAATTTTATCCAAAACTTGAGGTCAAACATTTAAGAATTTCTCAACATATACTTATGTAAGCTCGTGGTGATTCATTGGTAAATTATACTTGTATTCTGGTACTTAATTTAAGCTGGTGCGATCGCCAATATTTAGTAATTCTGTCAATACAAACGCCGATCGCAATTTTGTAGCAGTCGCTTGAGGCGTGAATAATTTGCCTGCAACAAATTGCCTGTAACAAATAACTTTGTAGACAACCCGCGCCGACGCACAAGTATTCAGTTTGACTGCCAAGTTAAGCGGCCAAGTGAAGCTAGCTGCCAAGTTAAGCTGTAGACGGTTCGCAACCTCCCAAACAGCAAGGAAATTATACAATTCCCGATAAATTTACCTCCAATGTGTCGATCGCGCTCACATACCCGCACCATTGTGTGCTAAGAATTACTACTTGTGACAATATCGACACAGCAGTTTACATTTGGAGAGTATTGGATGTCAGGTAGCGAAGTTCGTGCAGACTTTTGGATGAGCGAGTACATTACGCCTTGGGATATTTACGTTCACGGCGTCACCAGCGTACTCGCTTACAAGAAAACTGCCTACCAGGAAATGTACGTCGTTCAAACCGGCACCTACGGTAAAGGCTTAGTTTTAGACGGCAAATGGCAATCTTGTACAGGCGACGAGTTTCTGTACCACGAACCTCTGGTGCACCCAGCCATGATTGCTCACGGTTCACCCAAAAAAGTGCTCGTTCTCGGCGGTGGCGAAGGAGCTACAATTAGAGAAGTGCTGCGCTGGAAAACAGTTGAAAAAGTCGTGATGATCGACATTGACGGCGAAGTAGTAGAAGCTTGCCGCGAACACCTGCCAGAAATGCACCAAAATGCGTTTGACGATCCCCGGTGCGAAGTAGTAATCGGCGATGCTTTGGATTATTTAGACAACACTGACAACGATTGGGATATTGTCATTTCTGACTTGTCCGATCCCATTGAAGAAGGCCCATCTTTCCAGTTGTTTACCAAAGAGTATTTTGAGAAAGTTCGCAAGATACTGTCACCTAACGGATATTTTGTAGTCCAAGCGGGCCCAGTTTCTCCGGCAGAAATGAAAATGCACGCCCGCATTGTCAACACCCTGAAATCGGTTTTCCCCAACGTTCAATCTTGCACCAGCTTTATTTCTACCTACGGAGCTCCTTGGGGTTTTGCCATAGCTTCAAACCAGGAAATAAACACGCGGCCAGAACCCGAAGTTACCGACAAAATACTCGCCGAGAAAACAACCGGCGGGTTTCGGATGTTAGACGGGATTACGCTGTTGGGATTGATGCAAGTTCCCGGTCACTTACGGCGGGTAATCGCCGAGGAAACCGAAGTTTACACGATCGCAGCACCGCCTAAGTTTTTCGGGAAAGGTTCTGTCGGTCAGTGAAGCTAAACTGAAAGAGAAAAGTCGTTTGGAGTAACTGAGATGGACACTTTTATTCGCATAGCCGCCGCCATTTTTATTCCCCCTCTGGGTGTATTTTTGACTGTCGGCATCGGTACTGATTTTTGGATCAACCTGGTGCTCACGTTTTTTGGCTTTATTCCCGGTATTGTCCACGCTATTTGGGTAATTTCCAAGCACGATCGGGGCTAGGTCGATCTCAAAAAGACCTGTTGGGGCGGGTTCATTAACAATATATGTCACCAGCCCAGGGATATATAAACCCGCCCCAACCCAACAAATAACTAACAGCCTGCATCAATTTTGATGGTCATGCAATAATGCAGGTTGATATTGTTTGTGGGGTGGGGCGGGTTTATGTAAATTGTTGGTTGGTGTTGGATATTGTGGGCGAACCCGCCCCTACTATATTTGGGTAGATAGGGAAATTTGGATTGATTTTGATGGTCAACTTGACTGTTGGCTGAGCCAATCGCGGAAGCTGCTGTGATAGAAACTATAGCAAAGTTCTCCGGTGATTTCTTGCATATCTAAAAATTCAATCCAATCATCTAACACTTTATCAACCTCGTATTCATCCTCATCAATTATTTCGGCGATCGCACTTACAGACAAACCCGATCGCGATTTTGCCAAAACAGACACCACAGCGAACTCAACTGGCGACAAACCATCACCTCTCATCCGCAGCCAGTGGTTTTGATAATACCCTGCTAAACCGGGAGGAAGTTCAGAGACAAGTGAGGACTCCCCCAGATTAGCATCGGGGTGTGAATTCTCGTTAATGGCAGGTAACATCTGACTCAGATACATGAAATTGTTTTCGCTGACGGTGGCGAGTTGTTGGCAGAATTCCGGTTGAGTTAAATCCGGTGCGGTTGATAGGTATTGCTGAATGTAGTTAAGGGCATCTTCGCGATTTTGGGCGGGATAATCTCTTAAATCGAGAGTTTGAGAGGGCGCTTCAATTAACAAACCGGATTTTTCTTTGACAAACGGGCTGCGGGCGAGGATAAAATAAGTACGATCGCCCAAATATCTCGGCAGGTAAAACAGATTGGTACTGGGAGGCTGACTCGTGCGGGCGATCGCGTCTACAGAATCAATCACAATTATCAACCGTTGCTGCGGATCTAGTCGATCGCTAATTTTCTGAAGCAACAAAGACAAAAACCAATTCCCATCATTGGAGTCGAGATTTTGAAGTTGAGTTTTTAAGTTGACAATTTCGGCTGTTTCCCCATTGCCAAGTAGGTATTTGTCAATCAGTTGAGTGCAGACAGAAGCGAGAAAATCGTGCGATCGATTTTTGCGATCGACTCCAGCATTGTAATAGATACTGCCAGGATGGGCACTGGCATATTGAGCGAGGATGGAACTTTTGCCGCATCCGGGAGTGCCAACTATTGTGAAATAACCGCGGCTGTGGGAGTTCAGAAAGTCGGAAATGGCAGAAAATACAAACTTGCGCCCTGTAAAATTCTCGCTTTTTTCTCGCAGGAGTTGCTGAAATTCTTTTGGGTAAGCAGCGGTAGAGATGGGAGTTGAGAGAGGTGAGGAATTCATGTTAGTGCCTCCACCCCTTCTAGTCGCAGGAAATATACGCGGCCGGATTCGTCGCCTGCTACAATTGTGACTCCATCGGGGGCGATCGCGCAAGATGCGATCGGGCTTTCACCCGTAAAACTCGCAATGATATTTCCACTCGATAAATCCCAAACTTTGAGGGTTTTATCATCTGAACCAGAAATCGCCCGCTTCCCATCATCAGTGACGGCAACTGCATTTACCGATTCGCTGTGACCTTTGAGAGTAAACTGTTGCCGAGTGGTTAAATCCCAAACTTTCATAGTCTTGTCCGATGAACCAGAAATCGCCAGTTTGCCATCAGCCGTGACGGCGACTGCTTTTACCGATTTGCTGTGACCTTTGAGAGTAAACTGTTCCTTTTCGGTTGTCAAATCCCAGACATTGAGAGTGTTGTCTCTTGAACTAGAAATCGCCTGCTTGCCATCAGCAGTTATGGCAACTGCATTTACCGAATTGCTGTGACGTATGAGCGTAAATAGTTCCTTTCGAGTTGTTAAATTCCAGACTTTGAGGGTGAGGTCGTCCGAACCAGAAATTGCCCGTTTCCCATCAGCAGTGACGGCTACTGTATTTACTGAGGAGCTATGACCTTTGAGAGTAAACAGTTCCTTTCGAGTTGTTAAATTCCAGACTTTGAGGGTGAAGTTATCCGAACCAGAAATCGCCAGTTTGCCATCAGTTGTGACGGCAACTGCATTTACCAAGTCGCTGTGACCTTTGAGAGTAAATTCTTCATTTCCAGTTGATAAATCCCAGACTTTAATGGTCTTGTCATCTGAAGCAGAAATCGCCCGTTTACCATCAGCAGTGACGGCTACTGTATTTACAGAGTCGCTGTGACCTTTGAGAGTAAACTGTTCATCTCCTGTCGTTAAATCCCAGACTTT
>JBDTEI010000224.1:0-3308 GCA_039922675.1 Microcoleus sp. | reverse complement strand
TCGCGAAAAGTGGAAAGCGCGATCGCCCTCCACTTTTCGAGATCAACTGGAATCTGAGCTTTTTGTGCAGACTAAGGTTTGTTAAACCTTAGTCTGCGACATACCGCCAACCTTGGGGCTCATATTCCCGCTGAATTCGCACCATCCAATTACCTTCAGGAATTGCGATCGCATGGTGTTCTTCGTGACTCAATAAAGCTGTCGGCGAAAGCACTCGCAAGTACAGAGTACCGTCTTTTTCGTACAGTTCGGCTTGTCCCTCAATAATCTGGTGAGAGTGCCCGGTGACTTCACCTTCGGCGAGAGTTAGGTGAGGTTTTTTTTCTCCTGCGATTTGCTGTACGGGGGTGAGAATTACGTCGCCTTGTCGGATGGGCTGCATAGGTTTTTTATAATTTTTGTTTGCTGGTTAGTCTAGGACGCACAGATAGTCAGAAACCGGGTTTTTTACTAAAATACTCGATCAAAGCCTTTAATCTCGATAAAAACCCTGTTTCTAGGCGTGTTGATGCGTCCGCGATTGGTAGTGTCGATCGAGCTTTCCTACCACTATTTTATACTACATTGGTAATACTAAAATTATTCCCAAAAATTCAGAATTATAATTTTATATTTACTTGCATATAATGTCAACAGTATTTATTCGGAAATATCGCAGTGCAAATAAAATTAACCAGCTTGGGTATAGCATCGATCGCAGTCACTTGAATATATTTGACAATGCTAAGTTAATTAAAGATTTTCCGAAGGTTGCCGATAAGTCTTTACATTGTCGATCGAAATTTTGTTATTCTGTTAGCAAGTTTGATTCGATCGACTGAATCGTTGTACCACAGTCTTACACTCTAAACAGAACGGCAGTTTCCCCCATGAGAATTTTAGTCACAGGCGGTGCGGGTTTCCTCGGTTCCCACCTAATCGATCGCTTAATGGCCCAAGGACACGAGGTAGTCTGCCTGGATAACTTTTACACCGGGACTAAACGCAATATCCTCAAATGGCTCGATAACCCCTACTTTGAGCTGATCCGCCACGACATCACGGAACCGATTCGGTTAGAGGTAGATCAGATTTACCATCTGGCTTGTCCCGCTTCCCCAATACACTATCAGTACAATCCTGTCAAGACAATTAAAACAAACGTCATCGGCACGATGAATATGTTGGGATTGGCCAAACGGGTAAAAGCAAGATTCTTTCTCGCTTCCACTTCCGAAGTGTACGGAGATCCTGACGTACATCCACAAACAGAAGATTATCGTGGCAACGTTAATTGTATCGGGATCAGATCGTGTTATGACGAAGGGAAGCGAGTAGCTGAAACCTTATCTTTTGATTACCACCGTCAAAATGGGGTAGACATTCGAGTTGTGCGAATCTTCAATACCTACGGCCCCCGGATGTTGGAAAATGACGGCAGAGTAGTGAGCAATTTTATTGCTCAAGCTTTGCGGAATCAACCGCTGACAGTATACGGCGACGGTTCCCAAACGCGGAGTTTTTGCTACGTTTCTGATTTGGTGGAAGGATTTATTCGACTGATGAATAGCGACCAAATCGGGCCGATGAATTTGGGGAATCCCGGCGAATACACTATCTTGGAGTTGGCAGAAAAAATTCAAAATATGATTAATCCAGGGGCAGAAATTATCTTTAAACCGCTGCCGGAAGACGATCCAAAACAGCGACAACCCGATATTACTCGTGCTAAAACTTGGTTAGGGTGGGAGCCAACCGTGCCGCTGGATCAAGGTTTAGAGTTGACTATAAAGGATTTTCGCGATCGCATCGAGGGAAATCTCAATTAGAGATGGGGAGTGGGAGAGTGAGACAGGAGAAAAATTTTTACTTCTTACTTATTTCCACTTCCCTCGGACTTCCTCAATCTGCAATCTGACTAATAACCACTGTTAACTGTCAACTGTCAACTGTTAACAGTTAACAGTCAACTATCAACTATCAACTGTTTACTAACTTTGAGGACATTTATATGCGTGTTTGCGTCATCGGTACAGGATACGTCGGCTTAGTCACCGGCACTTGCTTGGCACATATCGGACATCATGTGATTTGTGTTGACAACAACGAAGAAAAAGTTAAATTAATGAAGTCGGGACAGTCGCCTATTTTTGAACCCGGACTGTCTGAATTAATGTCCTCTGCTTCTCAATCTGGCAACCTAGAATTTACTTCGGATTTAGCAGCAGGAGTGGCTCACGGAGACATTTTATTCATTGCCGTGGGAACCCCTCCTTTGCCTACTGGGGAAAGCGATACTCGCTACGTAGAAGCAGTTGCGCGCGGCATTGGAGCTCACCTCGATGGCGATTACAAAGTGATCGTAAATAAATCAACAGTACCCATCGGTTCGGGGGATTGGGTGCGGAGGATTGTATTAGACGGTTTGGCTGAACGTCAAAAAGCTCAAAGCGGTGACGGGGTTACTGGTGAGGAAGTAGCAGCAAAAACTGGTGTGGCATTTGATGTGGTTAGCAACCCGGAGTTTTTGCGGGAGGGCTGTGCTGTTCACGATACATTTAATCCCGATCGCATTGTTCTCGGCAGCAACTCTCAGCGGGCGATGGATATGATGCTAGAGTTATACAGGCCGATTGTCGATCGCAAATTTGCAGAAAATCCGTCTTTGCCTGTGGTGCCCGTGGTGATGACTGATATCAGTTCAGCGGAGATGATTAAGTACGCAGCTAATGCTTTCTTGGCGACTAAGATTAGCTTTATTAATGAAGTTGCTAATATTTGCGATCGTGTTGGTGCAGATGTTACCCAAGTAGCTAAAGGTATCGGTTTAGATTCGCGGATTGGCAGCAAGTTTTTGCAAGCTGGAATTGGTTGGGGCGGTTCTTGTTTCCCCAAAGATGTCTCGGCATTAGTTCACACTGCTGAGGATTACGGCTACGAGGCGCATTTGCTCAGGGCTGCGGTGGAAGTTAACGAACGCCAGCGCTTGATTGCTATTGAGAAATTGCAGCAAGTTTTGAAGATTCTTAAAGGCAAAACTGTGGGACTTTTGGGTTTGACTTTTAAGCCGGATACTGACGATTTGCGGGATGCTCCTTCGCTGAATTTAATTGAGAATTTGAATCGGTTGGGAGCGAAAGTTAAAGCTTACGATCCGATTGTTTCTCAAACTGGGATGCGTCACGGTTTGTCGGGAGTTTTAGTAGAAACCGATCCGGAAAGGTTGGCTGACGGTTGCGATGCTTTGGTGTTGGTGACTGATTGGGAACAGTTTCGGAATTTAGATTATGAAAAAATGGCGAAGTTGATGGATCATGCGGTGATGATTG
>JBDTEI010000223.1:0-5446 GCA_039922675.1 Microcoleus sp. | reverse complement strand
TAACCGGAGTCAGTCTGCGGCGAGCGCAGTTGACAGGGGTGAATCTCTGCGGTGCAGATTTGAGCGGCGTCAACGTCAGCGAAGCTAAATTGATGGGAGCTAATTTGGAAGGCTCGAATTTGGCGGGGGCAAATTTCAGCGCGGCTCAGTTGCGGGGGGTGAAGTTGGCGGGAGCAAACTTAACCGGAGCTAAGTTTAGAGGAAGTTGTTTGAGAGGGGCAAATCTGAATTGGACAAAGCTGTGTCAAGCAGATTTGATGGCGGCCGATTTGAGCGAGGCAACGTTAATCGGGGCTAATTTAGATAATGCTTTGTTAAGTGGAGCTATTTTGCCGACATCTACTAGGCGCTATTTTTCCTTAGATGGGGCGTGCAAAGTCAATTCTTGGGAAGTTTCGGAACTTAAGAATGCGTAATTGGGAATTGAGAATTGGTAATTGGTAATTGGGAATTGGTAATTAGTAATTGGTAATATCAAATCCGTTGATATCGGATCTAAAATCCTTATGACTGTTAATTTTGGGTTGGTGCTGGTAACTGCGGGATCGGAGGCGGAGGCGGAGAATATCGCCAAAACTTTAGTTGAAAATAAGCTGGCTGCTTGTGTGAGTTTGTCGCCAATTCGCTCGATTTATACTTGGCAAGGCGAAATTCAGGCCGAGTCAGAGTGGCAGTTGGTGATTAAAACAGATTTGGCTAAATTTGAGGCTATAAAAACAAAAGTTCAGGAACTCCATTCCTATGAAGTTCCCGAAATTATGGCGATTCCGATTGTCGCTGGTAGCGAGGCTTATCTGAGTTGGCTCGGACAATCTTTAGGTTCGTAGTCAGGACTTTAGTCCTCAATTATCCAATGAAGAAGGACTGAAGTCCCTACTACAAACGCTCAGAAACCTACATATTTTGACCAAAGCACAGGGGATTTAGGCCCCCACCTTTAGGTGGATTGTTTTTAGGCTGGGGCTTAAATCCCCAGCCTAAAAACTTCGCTGTCAACTGTCAACTGTCAACTGTCAACTGTTAATGCTAGGGCCGATGACGCCGACTTTGTGGCGAAAACTTAGTTCGCCGCCGAACCAGCCTGTAACGCCCAGCAAACTTGCAACCACGATCGACAATCCTAAACCTGTAAAGACGATCGGCTCAGCCGGATTTCATTGTCGCAACACCAGGTTAATCAGCGAAAGTACCAGAGCCGCCACATTCCCGCCCATGTGCAACCAACCAGCACTGCGATCGCGCACTCTTTTAATTCGTGTAAAATCTAAAAAGCCCGTGATACCGGCCAAAATCCCCGCAGCAAAGCCCGCACCAATCAGCCAAACCGAAGCTCTCGCCCAAAACGGATCGCTTGTCAGCCAATAACCGATATCCGTGCCGGCGGCTCCGACTAGAAAGGCGATCGGAAACACGATCAGCACGGGGTGGAGGGGATGGCCTGCAACTGAAACTGTGCTCGTAATGCCGGCGTCGTGATACTCTCTATCGTCACTTTCGAGAATCGGCGGAATATTGGGATAGGGCGTACTATTTGTTTGATTGGTTTCCATCATTTCTACCGATAAATTTTGTACAAAACCTGTTTTTATTGGATTGAACTTAATCCCAAATTCGCTCCCCATTTTCGTCAACGCGCGCCTGCCGAACTACGTCAGAAATTTCTTCCGCGTCTTTGACGTGGTGCAAAGCTTTCTTTTCCCCATCCGGTTCTTCTACGACGAAATAAGTGGGAACTGTAACTGTATCTCCCGTGATGTCTGGCACGTGGTCAACAGCTAATTGCTGAGCTTTTTCTTCGATGCTTTGCGGTTCGTCGGAAATGCGATCGCCCGGATTGGCAGTGCGGTGCATATCTTTGCCCGGTTTGTCGATACTCATAAAACCTCTCTGGTGTTTCTAATTTTTTGCTGTAATTGCTACTATTGAACGAAAAATCTCCGGTTGCGAACATCTCCCGAGGGGTGGAAGTTTCTGTTAGGGCGATCGCACATCACCTCTTTCTGTAGGTAGAGGCTTTCCGGCCTGTTTAGGAAACAACCTAAGCTAAAATCGAAGCATTCCCTTCTCCTTCCCTAGGAATTGCCCATGAAAAGTTACGATTGGATTGTTGTCGGCGGCGGGATTACGGGTGCAGCGGTGAGTTACGAACTCGCAAAAAAAGGTTTTGCTGTCCTGCTTTTAGAACGAGATGCTACGATGCAAAATGCTACTCGTTTTAGTTACGGCGGCTTGGCCTATTGGTCGG
Organism: Microcoleus sp.; assembly: GCA_039922675.1. Classification (GTDB taxonomy): domain Bacteria; phylum Cyanobacteriota; class Cyanobacteriia; order Cyanobacteriales; family Microcoleaceae; genus Microcoleus. The sequence continues at coordinate 3,201 of JBDTEI010000223.1, read as the reverse complement.
GTACGACAGATTTAACTCGTCAATTGTGTCGGGAAGGTATCGAACGCCACCGCAATTTATCTGCGGAATTAGATGCTGATACGGAGTTTCGCGAGTTGGATTTGTTGCTGACAATTGATGCGGGTACTGATGTCGAAAAAATAGCGGCAAATTACGCGCATTTTGCGATTCCTCCGCAGCTTTTGAGCGTTGCAGAAGCTGGCGATTTGGAACCTTTGCTGAACAAAAGTGCGATCGCCGGAGCTCTAACTGTCCGTCACGGTCACATTTCGCCGAATGCCACAAATAGAGGTTATTGTCAAGGGTTTGTGCGGTTGGGAGGAACTCTAGAATTTGCTGAAGTAATTGGGTTGATTGCAGAGGGAAATCGGATTTCGGGAGTCGAGACGGTACAAGAAAGTTATGCCTGTGACAATGTGGTTATTTGTGCGGGAGGTTGGAGTCGGAGTTTGCTGAAGGCTGCTGGTATTTCTGCTGGAGTTTATTATAGTCGCGCTGAGATTTTGGATACTGCACCTGTGGATTTTAAACTCAGGACTTTTGTGATGCCTGCGCTATTAAAACGTTTTGAATTGGAAGCCAAATCGAGTAAGATTAAGGTAGATTTTCTTTGGGATGAACCGGGTAAAGAGTTGTTACCGCCGATTTTAGATGCTGGTGCAATTCAGTTTAATGATGGCAGTTTACGGATCGGGCAATTGTCTCGCACTTTGACCGATTTGAATGCTAAAGTCGATCGCGAAACCAGCGAAACGGCAATTCGTGCAGGTATCCGCAAGGTTTTGCCTGCTTTGGCAAATTTACCGGCAACTTGGCAAGATTGTATTGTGGCATTTAGCGCTGATCAGTTGCCCGTAGTGGGGGAAATTGGCTCTCGTCCCGGATTGCACGTTTTTTCGGGTTTGAGCAATCCTTTGGCTATTGTACCGACTTTAGCTGAGCGATTTGCAAATTGGGCGGCGGGAGAAAAGAATTGGGCGATTCCCTGCGGGACAGCTTCGCTTAACGAGCTTTTGTCTCCGGATAGATTTGCTGAAAAATGACTAATCTTAACTGTTAGTGGATAGGGCGGGTTTTGCCATTTTTTTAGTCATTTCTATCATAGATTATTAGCTAAACCCGCCCCTACAAAATGCTAATAACCAACAACCAATAACCAATAACCAACAACCAATAACTAATAACTAATCACCAAGAAAAGGCAGCGCGACAATAAATGTAGTACCTTTCCCGATCGCACTTTCCACACTTATTGTACCGCCGTGCAGGTCAACTATATGTTTGACAATGCAGAGTCCCAAACCCGATCCTTTAATATTGCCTACATTCGCATCCCGTTCAAACTGCTGAAATAGTTTTCCTTGATATTCCGCTGTCATCCCAATTCCTTCATCTCGAATGCAAAATATTATTTTCTGGTTTTCGTGTCTTAATTCTAAAGTAACATTGCCGCCGTTTGGAGAATATTTGATAGCGTTTGAAAGCAAATTAGTCAGGAGGTGGTGCAGCAGTTTTACGTCGAGGTTGGCGTGCAGCGGCTCTGTTTGGGCGAGGAAAGTTACGAGGTGTTTGTCGGTGACGATCGGTTGCAGTTCTTCTAAAATAGAGGTGCAGAACTCCGTCACATTTAGCTGATCTAAATTCAACGAAAGCTTACCTAATTCTGCTTTGCTGAGCATTAAAATATCCTCCAGCAATCCACTCATATTGCTGACGGCTTTTTTGATGCGAGTGACATTTTTATTGGTTGTTCCTGGCGCACTCGGAAATTTACTATCTTCCAGCATCTCAGCCGATAGCTGTATAGTAGTTAAAGGAGTGTTTAAATCGTGGTATGCCATTGAAACAAATCGCGCTCTATTTTCGCTTTTCGCTGCTGCTAGTGCAATTAATTTTTGCATTTTAACTGCTTCTTGATGTTTCATCAGCGCTATCTTGATAGTAGCGTGAATTTCTCTTTCTTTAAACGGTTTGAGGAGGTAGCCATAAGAACCACTATTTTCCGCTCGTTGCAAAGTTTCGTCGTCAGCATAGGCAGTTGTATAGATAATTGGGATATCTAATTCTTGATGAATTATTGCTGCTGTTTCTATGCCGTCAATCTCGCCTTTGATGACGATATCCATTAAAATTAAATCTGGTTTTATTTCGCCTGCGCGCTGGATAGCATCGGCTCCTGAAGAAACGATGTCGGCGATTTGATATCCCAATTTTTCTAATTTATGTGATAAGTTTTTGGCAATCAATAGTTCGTCTTCTACAATCAAAATATTAATTGCATTTTCGTGGTCATTCATATTTTCAAAACCTTTGAGAGTAGTTTAATTCGTTAAAATTCAAGTAAAATGCTGTACCTGTTTGTCTTGAGAGTTCGATGGTTCCTTCTAACTGCTCGGTTAAAGTGCAGACAACTTGAAAGCCCATCGAGTTAGTTTTCCGAAAATCTAAGTTTTGAGGAAAGCCAATGCCGTTGTCCTTGACGGAGAGGTGGATTTCCCGATCGCCAGTTTGATAGCATTCTACACTAACTGTACCGCCCGTGCCATGAGGGAAAGCGTGTTTCAGGGTATTTGAAACCAATTCATTAGCAATTAAACCGCAGGGAGTAGCGGTTTCAAGGTTTAGGGAAATTGGTTCAGCTAATACCTGTAACTGAATGCGGTTGTCGCTAATATTGTAAGATTGAAACAAGTTAGTTACCAAATCTTCTAGATATTCGCCAAAATTAATTTGCGCCAGGTTGGTAGATCGGTACAGTTTCTCGTGAATCAGAGCCATAGAGTAAAGGCGATTCTCACTTTCTTGAAACATTTTGCTTAATTGCGGGTCGGCAACAGTGTTAGATTGCAATTCTAACAGGCTGGCAACTACACAGAGGTTATTTTTGACGCGGTGGTGAATTTCTTTGAGCAAAATTTCTTTCTCTTTGAGGGAGTTTTTCAAATTGGCTTCTGCTTGTTTGCGATCGCTCAGTTCAGCTTGCAGTTGCTGGTAGAGTAGAGATTGCTGAATGGCGATCGCCAATTGATTCACCAACTGATGAAATAAATTCATTTCCCATTCTTGCCACTCACGAGGCCGATCGCATTGGTGCGCAATCAGCAATCCCCAAAGCTGGCTGTGCTGAATAATCGGCACTACTAATTTTGCCCTAACTTCAATTTGTTTCATAAACTCCGCCACACAAGGTGTAATGGAGGG
>JBDTEI010000222.1:0-5844 GCA_039922675.1 Microcoleus sp. | reverse complement strand
GTAGAAATCTCTGCTGTCACCGTCGGGGCGACAGTTTTGATTACCGGACTGAACCTTCTGGCGCAGATTTATGCAGTCGGCTACATGGAGATGGACTGGGGCTGGGCGAGGTTCTTTTCCCTGATGGGGCTGTTTGAAGCGGGGATGTGTGGCTTGGTTTTGTCCAACTCTCTGTTCTTCAGCTACATGATTCTGGAAGTCCTGACTCTGGGAACTTACCTGCTAATCGGGCTGTGGTTTAACCAGGCTTTGGTGGTTACAGGCGCCCGCGACGCTTTCTTGACTAAGCGGGTGGGAGACTTATTCCTGCTGATGGGAGTAGTTGCAATTCTGCCGCTGGCGGGAACTTGGAATTTTGACGAATTGGCAGTTTGGGCTAAGACTGCAAACATTGACCCCACAGTCGCGACGCTGCTGAGTTTAGCTTTGATTGCCGGCCCGATGGGCAAATGCGCCCAGTTTCCCCTACACCTGTGGCTGGATGAGGCGATGGAAGGCCCTTTGCCGGCAACGATTTTGCGGAACACGGTTGTTGTGGAAACCGGCGCTTGGATTTTGATTAAATTGCAGCCGGTCATCGCTTTGTCGCCCGTGGGACTGAAGACAACTATTATTGTAGGTGCTGCAACGGCTGTGGGTGCTTCCTTAATTGCGATCGCCCAAATCGACATCAAGCGCACGCTTTCCTATATAGTTAGCTCTTACATGGGCTTAGTATTTATCGCCGTCGGTACCGGACAAACCCAAACAGCTTTGACATTGATATTTGCTTATTCCTTGGCAATGGGTTTGTTGGTGATGAGCATCGGTTCAGTAGTTTGGAACAGCATCACTCAGGATGTCCGAGCTCTGGGCGGTTTGTGGGCGAAGCGCCCAATATCCGGCATATCTTTTCTTGTCGGCGCTGCTGGAGTGATTGGACTGCCGCCCTTCGGATGCTTCTGGGCGTTATCAGAATTGGCAGGCGGGCTTTCGGAAACTCATCCTTCACTGTTAGTAGTAGTGCTGTTTGTCAACGGTGTAACTGCTTTTGGCTTAGTGCGCGTTTTCGGTTTAGTTTTTGGTGGCAAACCAAAGCAAATGACCGAACGTTCCCCCGAAGTTTCCTGGCCTTTTATCTTGCCGATGACTGTGTTAATGGGATTTACCTTGCACGTCCCGCACTTGCTCGCCGCGTGGCAACTTTTGCCTTTGGCAACGTTGAATTATACTGCGGCCGGACTGTTAGTTTTGTCAAGTGCGATCGGCATCGGTGCAGGGGCATTTATTTATCTCAATGAAAAGTGGGAAAAACCGGTACGAATTGGTTCTCAAGCCGTGCAAGACTTCTTTGCCTACGACTTTTACACCGCCCAACTTTACCGCGTCACAGTGGTATTTGCAGTCGGTCTGATATCCCAAATCATATCCTGGATCGATCGCAATATTGTTGACGGATTCGTGAATTTAATAGGTTTTGCCACAGTTTTTGGTGGCCAGAGTCTCAAATACAACGTTACGGGTCAAACTCAATTTTACGCCCTGACAATTTTGTTCGGAGTTGCACTTTTGGGACTGCTAGTAAGCTGGCCTCTGTTGGCTCGCCTCTCGTTGATTGTTGGCGGGTAAAGAGATATAACGTAGAAAATTTTAGGTGACATTTACAACCTAAAATTTTGAATAAATGAAGTCTTGAATAAAGATTTCAAACCCTATCCAACAATGCCAAGTACATGAAAAACAATAACCGACCAGTCAATCTTTCTCGACGCAATTCACTCAAATTTGTAGCAGGAGCAATAGGTACAGGAATACTCGCAACACGACTAGGCGCTGATGTGGCTGCACCGGCACCAGCAATTGCTCAAAATGACATGACTCCCGATGCTGCTTTAAAACAGTTAATGGACGGGAACAAGCGATTTGTTGACAGAAAGCGTATAAATCCCCACCAAGACTTATCCAGGCTCACCGAAGTAGCCAAAGGTCAAAAACCCTTTGCTGCTATTCTCGGCTGTGCAGATTCCCGCTTTCCTTCCGAGATGATCTTCGATCAGGGATTTGGAGATTTATTCGTCTGTCGCGTGGCCGGAAATGTGGTTACTCCAGAAGAAATTGGCAGCCTGGAATTTGGCACGCTGTTGTTGGGAGCCAAAGTGCTGATGGTAGTCGGGCATGAAAATTGCGGTGCGGTAGGTGCAACCCTCAAGGGCGCTTCAGTTCCCGGTCAAATTGGCAGTTTAATCGATTCAATTAAGCCTGCTGTAGAAAGCTCAAAAAACCAACCGGGCGATCATCTAGAAAATGCCGTAAAAGCTAATGTTTTGCTGCAAGCTAAAAGGTTGAAAGCGTCTCCAGTTATCTCTAAGTTAATTGAGGAGAACAAACTGAAAATTGTTGGTGGATACTACGATTTGGACACGGGTGCTATCAGTATTGTTGCTGATTCCTGATGCAGTTGGTGATTAATAATTTGGGGTAAAATCAACATCTAAACTCTCAAATTATTAATCACAAAAGCGTAGAAAATAGATTGTTTACTCTTCACTGTTCACAAATTATGCTTAGTGCATTGCTCTGGTTGCCCGCGTTGGGCGCTGCGGTAGTCGGGTTCTTGCCCGGAAACATGAATGCGATGCGGGTGCGCTCAATAGCCTCCGCCTTCGCTGTTGCTGTTTTCCTGTTGAATATCTTGCTGCTGATTCAATTTGACACGACAAATTCTGGACTGCAATTTCAAGAATATTTGCCTTGGATTCCCCAATTAGGTTTGAGCTACAACTTAGGGGTTGACGGCTTATCTGTGCCGCTACTTGTTTTAAGCGGATTGTTGACGCTATTAGTGATTTACGGCACCGGTGAAGAAATAGCTCGTCCCCGGCTTTACTACGCAATGATTTTGCTGATCAATGCCGGTATCGCCGGGGCATTTATGTCTCAAAATTTGCTGTTGTTCGTACTTTTTTACGAGCTAGAATTAATTCCTTTTTACCTCTTAATTGCGATTTGGGGTGGTAAGCAGCGGGAATACGCGGCGATGAAGTTTCTGATTTACACGGCTGTTTCGGGACTTTTAGTTTTAGCGGGATTTTTGGGTGTAGCTTGGCTGAGCGGCTCTTTAAACTTCGACTACAGCGCGATTACTACTAAAGACTTGTCCTTGAAAACGCAATTAATTCTGCTAACAATTGTGTTGGTTGGCTTGGGAATTAAAATTCCCTTAGTGCCCCTGCACACTTGGCTGCCGGATGCCTATGTCGAAGCTTCGCCAGGAACAGCAATTTTGTTGGGAGGTGTTTTGGCGAAATTGGGAACTTATGGCTTAATCCGGTTTGGTTTGCAGTTGTTTCCCGAAACTTGGTCGATTGTCGCTCCCGGTTTAGCAATCATCGGTACAGTTACCGTGATGTACGGTGCTTTGAGCGCGATCGCCCAAAAAGATATCAAGCGCATGGTAGCCTATAGTTCGATCGGGCATATGGGCTACATCCTCGTCGCCTGTGCAGCCGGAACAAAACTCGCCTTAATCGGTGCAGTCGGGCAAATGGTAAGCCACGGCTTGATTTTAGCTTTGCTGTTTTATCTAGTAGGCATCATCGAAACCAAAGCCGGCACGCGGGATTTGGACGTACTCAACGGCTTGATGAATCCGCTGCGAGGTTTGCCCACAGCAAGTTCGCTATTAGTTTTGGGAGGCATGGCAAGCGCCGGCATTCCGGGTTTAGTCGGTTTTATCGCCGAATTTTTAGTATTCCAAGGCAGTTTTTCAGCATTTCCAATTCCGACTTTACTGTGCATTTTAGCCTCCGGGTTAACAGCAGTTTACTTCGTAATTCTGCTCAACCGCACCTGTTTTGGAAAATTGGACAACGCCACGGCTTACTACCCTCCAGTTAAGTTTGCCGAAAATATGCCAGCCCTAGTCTTAGCCGGCATCATTTTCTTCTTGGGAGTGCAACCGGTGTGGCTGCTGAAGTGGAGCGAGTCTACTACAAATGCGATGGCAGTAACTCTGTCAACGGGTAGATTGTCTCAAGTAGCTGTCAGCTATCAGCCGGATAAATCAGTCAGTAGTCAGTAGTCAGTAGTCATTAGTCATTAGTCATTAGTCACTAACGCCACCGATGATGAAATTTATTCCTGGTATTCTTGTTGCCCTTCGCGCCGCTATCGCGCCCTTCCTTCTCTGGGATGCTGTTGATGGCACAATCAGCGTTTGGTTCATCATCGGTTACTTAGTTGGGTTTTTCTCGGATATCTTCGATGGAGTTATTGCCAGACATATCGGCGTCAGTAATGCACAATTACGTCAAGCTGATACTTGGGCTGATGTCTGCTTCTATATCTGCGTATTTGCCAGTGCGTGGCTGGTGCATAGAGATGTGGTAATAGCCTTTCGAGTACCGCTGTTGGCTGTAGTTTTTGTACAGTTGATATGGTGGATTGTTAATTTGGTAAAATATGGTAAACCAGCCAGCTATCACACCACACCTACTCCGCTAAATTTTGGGGGATAACTCTGTTCATTGCTACTGTTGCTCTTTTCGGCTTTAACTATGCTGGAATTGCCCTGTGGCTAGCTATTATTTCTGGCATCATTCATACTGTAGAAGAGATTTCTGTGACACTGGTATTGCCAGAGTGGAAGCATGATGTTTTGAGTATCTTTCATTCTCTGCGGTTGCGTCAAGAATTGATTTCTGGTTCCCTCAATAACGACTGAAGTCGGGTTGAGAACAAAAGGCAGCTTTTGCGGGACAGAAAAATAAGAATCGAGGGTTCAAATGGTTCAAATAATATTGCTATTCATTAGGAGAAACTGAAAATGGTACAAACCCCTACTAAACCAGCAACTAAACTGCCTCCTTCCAAGCACGAATTTGCTGAAGTAATTCACAGACTGGAAGCTGGCGGCGCGATGATTCCAGATACGCCGGAAAATCTGATGCAAATCATCGCTATTTGGAAAGCCTACGCGGTGCCGATGGACTTCTACTGGCGGGATTTACTTTACATCGCTGAACGGGTATTTTTAAACCCGCTTCCCTTCTTTAAATACTTCTTGCCTCAGGAGTATTTAGACTTGCAAAATCACTATTCAGGCGACGGTGCAGATTTGCGGATTTGGCGGGGGACTGGTAGCGCCCATCCAGAACTTTTGGAGTTCATGGAAAACGGAGAACTCGGCAAACTCCCGCGGTTGCTGCACCATTTGTGGCACGATCGCATTAACATGGAATTTGCCGAAGAGGTCATGAGGTCGATGCTTTGGCACCGGGGGATGTACGTTCCTGTCAATCAGTTTGACCCTTATCTCGACACTGACGAATACAAAGCTAATGCCGATCGCGCCATTAAAGCTTATTTCAAAAAAGACCCGTTCATGCTGGCGCTGCACAAAGCATTCCCCGAAATGTTTTTAGAACAGTGCCGCCAGATGTCTTATTACAGCAATCTCGGCTTGTTTTGGGAAGTCATGGCCCCGGTGTTTTTTGAAGTTTCCGACTTGTACGACGAAGGCAAAGTTACCACAGTCCCGCAGGCGATGGATTTCATCACAAATGGCATATTTGCGATCGCCGGTCGTCCGATTTACCACCACGTTGTCATCGACGGCGAAACCTACGAAATCATCCCCAAATCTAAAGGTTTCACTTGGCTGTATGAAGCAGCGCTACCCTATGTAGAAGCTATATTTTACCGCACTTCGCCGTTCCGGGGAACCAAATCGTACAACGCCCAAGCCAGGGAAGTTCCCGACGATCAAAAAGACTTCCACTACGGAGTTTTGTATGCAGATAAATTCCCGGTAGGAACTGCCGGAATTCCGCCGACTTTGCTAGCACAAGATATGCTGCACTTCCT
>JBDTEI010000221.1:0-3425 GCA_039922675.1 Microcoleus sp. | reverse complement strand
AGTTTTCAGCAAACGTTTGTCTTCTTTGAGCCTTCCCTGCAATTTTTCGTAATGGGCGAGATGTTTTTCCAGGGTAGAGACATTACCTCCGGCCGCCAAGGACTCTTCGAGCACAGCTAATTCTGTTTGCAATCGGTCTAATTCCGATTGCTGTGGCTGCAAATACAAGGTTGACAGATATTGACCAAAACTGCGTTCCACCAACTCTTGAGCTTCATCAAGGGTGTGAGTTTGCAGCAAATTCAGCACCATGCCGTAGCTGGGGGTAAACTGACTGGCAAGGGGGTCGGCTTTGGCTGTTGCCAAATAGGAGGCTTCCTTTGCGCCTTCAAAGCGTGTCTGAACTGCGACCACGTGCCCCAGCTCGTCCATGCCTCGGCGACCAGCCCGACCGGCCATTTGCAGGAATTCTGAAGCGTTTAGCAGTCGGTGTCCCTTGTCGGTGCGCTTGGACAGGGTGGAAATGACTGTGGTGCGGGCGGGCATATTAATCCCGGCTGCTAGGGTTTCGGTGGCAAATACGACTTTAATCAAACCTCTGCCGAAGAGTTCTTCTACTAAGCCTTTCCAAGCGGGTAAAATGCCTGCGTGGTGGGCGGCGATGCCTTTTAAAAGTGCTTCTTTTTGACCGAAGCGTTCTGCTTCTGGGTTTCGTTGTAAAAAATCGTCAATAATGCGTTTGAGTTCGGCTGTTTCGGCTTCGTTAACTAGGGAGAAATTGCCTACTTCTGCGACTGCTTGGTCGCACCCGCGACGGCTGAAGATGAAGTAAATTGCTGGTAGCATATCTCGATCGTCCAACCGAGACAAAACATCGGTCAAACTGGGAGTAGGAATGCTACCTCTTTCTGATTTTTGCTGCTTCTTTTTGGGGACTAACCGCGGATTAGCTCTTTTGCCGGTTTCGTCTAGCAGGGGGAATATGCCTTTTTGATTGGCGAAGTGGAATTGCAGCGGGACTGGCCGAAAGTCTGAGTAGACAAGCTCTGTGGGCCCGTGGACTTTGTTAATCCAGTCTGTGAGTTGGCCGCTATTGGCAACGGTTGCTGAGAGGGCGAGTAGTTGAATTTCGCTGGAACAGTAGATGATCGATTCTTCCCAGACAGTACCACGCTGGCGATCGTTCATGTAGTGACACTCGTCGAGCACCACGGTTTCGACTCCAGTGAGGGAAGCACCAACAGCGCCGATCGGCGTACCGTAGAGCATATTCCGAAATATTTCGGTAGTCATCACCAAAATCGGCGCATCTCGATTGAAGGAAATGTCACCTGTGAGCAAACCTACCATCTCGTCTCCAAATTGATGGCGGAAGTCGCGCAGCTTTTGGTTGGAGAGTGCTTTGAGGGGAGTGGTGTAGAAGACGCGCCGCCCCCGTTCGAGTGCTTGATGGATGGCGTATTCGCCGATTAGGGTTTTCCCTGAGCCCGTGGGAGCACACACGACAACGGATTTGCCTGCATCGAGGGCGGCGATCGCCTCTCTCTGAAAGTTATCTAGCTCGAATGGAAATATGGTCTTCAGATCCAGCTCTTGGCGGTTCTGGGAAGCGTTAGGCACAAGGATTATTATGAGGTTGCAGGGTAAGTATGCTTAAATCTTGCCGAAAGCAAGGCAGCAGAGGACGACTGTACTGATTTTAGACCAACGCCCGCAAATCGGCACTTGAACAAAGAGGAGAGAGGGGGAAAGGGGGAGAGGGGGAGAATTTTTCTTCGGGCTTCTACCTGCGGATGATTGTTCCAATTACCAATTACCAATTACCAATTACCAATTACCGATTATCGTGTCTATGATTCCTGTTATTTCGACTATTCCTGTGGTGCAGCTTGCTTCGGGCGATCGGCTGGCGCTACAAATCTATCAGTTTCGAGGTGCCGTTCCCGGCAAAAAGGCTTACATACAGTCTAACCTGCACGGGGCCGAAATTAGCGGCAATGCTGTGATTCACCAGTTAATTCAGTTTTTAATGTCTTTGGACAGCGATCGATTAATTGGGGAAATTGTGCTAGTACCTGTTTGCAATCCTGTAGGTGTGAGCCAGCGATCGCACCATTTCTCGCCCGGCCGCTACAATCATTATGACGGGAAAGATTGGAACCGGATTTTTTGGGACTTTGAAAAAGCAGGCGAAGATATTCAGGCTTTTGCGAAGTCTCAGATCGATCTCGATGCTGATACGATCAAAGTTAACTACAGACAAGAGATTGCTTTGAGTTTTGCAAAACAGTTGGCAAAAATCAATGCTCCCAGTGGCAGGCCCTACAGCGAAATTTACCGTTACAAGCTGCAATCTTTGTGTTTGGATGCCGATTACGTGCTGGATTTGCACAGTTCCACGAATCAAGCTGTAGATTATGTTTACTGTTTTAGTTCTCGGGAGGAAAGCGCGAAGGCATTTTTGCTCGATCGCGGAATCTTGATGAACGAGTATGACGGCGATGCTTTTGATGAGGCGTTTCTCAAGCCTTGGCTGGCGCTGGAGAAGAGTTTCGCAGAGTTGGGAAGTGCGATCGGTGTTTTTGACGTGGAAGCTTGGACATTAGAATTAGGTTCGGGAATGCAGATGAATCCCGAGTCTGTGTCTAAAGGCTTGCGGGGAATCAAAAATTACTTAGCAAGTAAAGGTTTGTTGAAAATAGCCGGATTTCCCCTCCCGGAAACGGCGGTGCACCAGATGATTTTGGCGCCGAAAAACTCGGTGCAAAAATATTATGCTCCGGCGGGCGGGATGATTCAATATCGAGTGGAATTGGGGAGTTTTGTCAAGGAGGGCGAGCGACTTTATCAAATTCTCAGTTTTAACAAAAATGAGGAACTTCCGAGTTTAGTTGAGGTTTGTGCGGAGTCGGATGTTTTTGTTTTTGATCTTTCGACCAATCAGTCGGTAAATCAAGGAGAGTATGTGTTGTCTGTGATGGCAGATTGAGCGGCAACAACCTAAGCCGTTGTGCAGATAGATTGTGTATGGTGATTGAGGGGGAGAGGGGAGAGGGGCAGAGGATTTTTGATAGATTCTCTAAATATACAATTTAAATGTACAACAGCTTAGTATAGCAGTTTTCATTCTCTCAAATCCCGTAGGGACAAGGCACTGCCTTGTCCTGGGCAGATATTTGGGTAGTCCTGCTTTCTTCAATCCTGCAAATCGATACAACCCTTTCTGGATATGGATCGAGAATGCGAAAATCCTTACTTCTGTCCCACTACCCTTAAAAATTAAGTTTGTAGTCAGGACTGTAGTCCTTCTTGAATTCGGGGGAGAAAACTGAAGTTCTGACTACGAACCTTATTTAACTTGGTCGATTTTGCGATCGATAAAATGGCTTTTTCACCACCGTCGCCGGATAATTTTTTCCGCGAATTTCGACTTCTAACTGCTGACCAATTTTAGCTAATTTTGCTGGAACAACTGCGAGGGCTAC
>JBDTEI010000220.1:0-5486 GCA_039922675.1 Microcoleus sp. | reverse complement strand
CAATAACCAATAACCAATAACCAATAACCAATAACCAATAACCAATAACCAATAACCAATAACCAATAACCAATAACCAATAACCAATAACCAATAACCAATAAAAAATCATGGCAAAACTGCAACTAAAAAACCTCAATAAAACCTACAGCCCAAAAGTTGTACCCGTAAAAGACATTAGCTTAAATGTCAGCGAGGGCGAATTTCTGACCTTGCTGGGGCCTTCGGGATGTGGCAAATCTACAACGCTGCGGCTGATTGCAGGGTTAGAACAGCCGACTAGAGGCGAGATTAGAATTGGCGATCGCGATGTGACATATCTCAGACCGGGCGATCGGGATATTGCAATGGTGTTTCAAAGTTACGCGCTGTATCCGCACATGACAGTATACGACAACATGGCATCCAGCCTCAAACTCCGCAAAATCTCCTCCAGCGAAATCAACCGGTTAGTGACAGAAGTTGCAGCATCCCTCGGATTAACTGAATTAGTCGATCGCAAACCAGGCAAATTATCAGGCGGACAGCGGCAGAGAGTAGCCCTCGGACGCGCCTTAGTCCGCCAACCGGAAGTATTTTTGCTCGACGAACCTTTGAGCAATCTCGACGCATTATTGCGGGAAAAAGTGAGGGCCGAACTCAAACAATTGTTTTCATCTCAAAAAGCCCCTGTAGTGTACGTTACCCACGACCAAACCGAAGCAATGACGCTTTCTACAAAAGTCGCAGTTCTTAACAGCGGTAGCGTGCAGCAGTTAGACCCGCCGCACTTAATTTACAACCGTCCGGCAAATCAGTTTGTAGCGGGTTTTGTGGGTAGCCCCCAAATGAATTTGCTAGTGCTTAAATGCCAGGGCAATTTTGCGATGTTGGGCGATTCTGGAGTTCCACTCCCAAATCTGCCGACTGTCCCGCCAGAGATTGTCTTGGGAATTCGCCCGGAACACCTCAGCTTTGCAGGTGCAGAGATTGGCAAAAAACCCGATCCAGAGGCAATTAAGGGTGAGGTTTATTTAGTGGAAAACTTGGGAATGCAAAATTTAGTTAGTGTCCGAGTTAAGGGTTTGGAGCCAGTAACTGTGCGGGTTTTGCTGCCAAATGACCGCCAGTGGAGTTCAGAAACTGTCGAATTAGTTTTTCCGCCTCACTTGCTGCACTGGTTTGATGTCAAAACTGGCGATCGCTTGCAATAGACTTGCATTGTATTTGTCCGCTCTCAAAACTTGAAAAGTATCTGCGTTAATCTGGGTTAATCTGCGTTAATCTGCGGTCGATCAATCAAATATTTATGCAATAATGATTGTTTTCACAACCAAAGCCAAAGGTTATGAATAAACATCTCAACAGTCTGGTCTTAACTGGGCTGTTGTTCGTATTTCATGTTTGTCCCGCGTCAATTGTTTTGGCCAGACAGCCTGAAACTGCCGATACTAACGCCAGACAAAAAACCTTCCTCAAAGATGAACTGTATTTTGGCTTAACTAAACCGGGAGGCGAGACAATTTCTGAATCAGAGTGGCAGGAATTTGTCAAGGAAGTTATTACTCCTCGTTTTCGGGAAGGGCTAACTGTATTAGACGGCTCCGGGCAGTTTCTCAACCTGAACGGCATTCTGATTCGAGAAAACTCTAAAATAGTTATTTTGATTCATGAAAACAGCCAGGAAAAAAATCGAGCTATTCAGGAAATTATCGAAAATTACAAGAGCAGATTTCAGCAGCAGTCAGTGCTGCGGACGACCAGCGAAGTTAAGGTTTCTTTCTAATGCCGTCATCCAATCAGCGTATTTATGATATTATTCGTAGTGATCAAGGTCATACCCTCAGAGATAAGTAGGGTGCGGGTGCAGTAAAAATCAGAATTTGTGGGTATCGATCGTACACTGCAAAAAGTCGCTATAAAAACCAGCCCTGGAGAAAACACAAACATGACGAACGACGGCAACCAAAAAGCCCAAGCGCCGGATAACGAGGATTTTAAAAAAGATTTGGACGGTATAGGGAAAGCTTTGATTGTGAGCGTGGCTTGGTCTTACGCAGAGGCTTTGGAGCGAACGAAACGCGCTAAAAAAGAACAGAAAGCTACGCCAGAATCTCAACCAGAATCTCAACCAGAATCTTAGACATCCGCCGCTGCGAAAACAGCGCGATTGCTTTGCTCTAAAGACAAGCAATTGCTAACGCATCGGCGAACCATCACAATCATCGCGAACGAGCAGATTGGAGGCGACTTTTTCGGCAGATTCCCCAAATTGCAGCGATTTGTATGGGATGTTACGTAAATATATTTTATTTGTCAAAAGGGATTAAAACTCAACAATGTACGGTTTTACCGCTACAGTGTACAAAAGAAACAACCAATTTTGAGATCGGTGTCATGTCTAATTCAAAAATGATTTGCAAAGCGATCGCAGGTGGCATTTGCTTCGGCATCCTTGCCAGCTTCAACGCCTCACAGGGTCAGGCATCAGCAGCAGTACCAATAATTGCTGAAGCTCAAGCCCCAGCCGCTAGCAACATCGACAAGCAACTTCTGGGTCAATGGGAAGGCAAAGTCCCCTCCGGTGAGTCTTTCACCTTCGTTTTTGCCCCAGAAGGCAAATTGTTCCTCATGGCTAAAGGCCCCGACGGAGCCGCCCGCGCCAAAGAAATGAGGTACAAAGTTAATCTCGGTGCACAACCGATGCACCTGGATGTCGGCCTCAGCAGCACAGAAACCGTTGAGACTGTTTTTGAGTTGACACCAGAAGGTCAAATGCGCCTTCAGTTGCAAGGCACTAATCCCGGACAGGCGAGACCTAATTCCTTAAACGAACAAGCAACCGTGTTTAAAAAGGTCTCGGAGACGACTGTACTGCCTGCTGACACTAAAGTCATCGGTTATTGAGGAAAAATTCCTCCAAGGCAGAAGGCGCTTAAATTGGTTTAGTTGTGAGTTTTTAGACTGCTTCGTTCCTCGCAACGCGAAAACGGTTTTCAGTTAAACAATTCAAAACAGAAAACTTAAGACTTTTCCCCTGCCTTCTGTCTTTAACAGGCCCTGCTACAATCCACTTAATCTCCCTTTAACTTTTGCCATTGACTTCCATGAGTGAAACCGTCCTAGAAGTTCGCAACCTGCGGGTTGAATTTCAATCTGCGGACGCAAATGCGTCCGCAACAGTCAAAGCTGTTGACGGCATTTCGTTTGAGGTCAGGCGAGGGCAAACTCTGGGAATCGTGGGAGAGTCGGGTTCTGGAAAATCGGTAACATCCCACGCTGTTATGGGTTTGCTGTCGAGTTCGTCAACGAAGATCGAAGGCGAAATTTGGTTTTCTCCGACCAAAGACGGCGCTAACCACGGGCCCGTGAATCTGTTGTCCATGCCGGACAGGGAAAAACAAACCTACCGGGGCAGCCAGATTGCGACGATTTTTCAAGAGCCGATGAGTTCGCTAAATCCCGTTTATACGATCGGCTTTCAACTCACAGAAGCCATTTGTCTGCACCAAAAGGTATCCCAGACAGAAGCGCGGCGCAAAGCTGCTTCTCTGCTGCAAGAGGTAAAGCTGCTAGCGGACGACGAGGAACTCCGGCAGCGGTGTTTGGCGCAGCAAGAAGCTGTTCGGGAGGCCGATCGCGATTTGATGCAGCTCGTCAACGGCCAAAAACAAGCTATGCTCGATCGCTATCCCCACGAACTCTCCGGCGGTCAAATCCAGCGCGTGATGATTGCAATGGCCATTTCTTGCAATCCGACATTATTAATTGCTGACGAACCGACAACGGCCCTAGACGTAACCGTGCAGGCAACAATCTTAGCTTTGCTGCGCGAGTTGCGGGACTCTAGAGGCATGGCAATGATTTTTATTACCCACGATTTGAGCGTCATTGCTGAAATTGGCGATACCGTGGCGGTGATGTACCGAGGCAAGATTGTTGAGTGCGGCGCGATCGAGCAAATTTTCAGCAATCCCCAACATCCTTACACAAAAGGTCTGTTAGCTTGCCGCCCAAATCTCGAACGCCAACTGCGCCGCCTGCCGACAGTTTCCGATTTTATGGATGTCAGCACAAATGCTAGTGGCGAATTGGTAATTGTCGAGAAAAATATTGATTTAGACGGCGACAACAGCGGCGGACTTTCCGCTTTTACCACCGGAAAACCGCCCAGGCTGCCGAATATTTCCCAGCCTTTACTTGTTGTTAATAACTTGCGAGTAGGTTTTCCCATGCAGGGAATGTTTGGCGAAACTAAACGTTTGTTTATGGCAGTCAACGATATTTCTTTTGAGGTTTACCCTGGCGAAACTTTGGGTTTGGTGGGCGAATCCGGCTGCGGCAAATCAACTTTAGCGAGAGCTTTGTTGCAATTAATTCCGATCGCCAGCGGTAAAGTATTTTTTGAAGGTCAAGAAATTACTCCTCCTGCGAAAAGTAGTTCGGCAGGGCAGTGGATGGCTAATTATCAAAGGCAAAAAGAGTACGATCGCAAATTGCGGTGGCTGCGGCGCGATTTGCAAATTGTTTTTCAAGACCCTTTTAGTTCTCTCGATCCGCGCCTGAGTGTTGGGGATGCGGTGATGGAACCGATGGTGATTCACCGCTTTGGCAAGAACCAGAAAGAACAGCGCGATCGCGCGGCTTATTTGTTGGATAGAGTGGGTTTGAATCCCGATATTATGCGGCGCTACCCTCACGAGTTTTCTGGCGGACAGCGGCAGCGAATTTGTATTGCTAGAGCTTTGGCTTTGAATCCGAAGTTTATTATTTGTGATGAGTCGGTTTCTGCCTTAGATGTGTCGGTGCAGGCGCAAGTTTTAAATTTGCTGAAGGAGTTGCAAACAGAGTTTGGATTGACTTATATTTTTATTTCTCACGATTTGAGCGTGGTTAAGTTTATGAGCGATCGGGCGATCGTCATGAACAAAGGTAAAATCGAGGAAATGGGCACAGCCGAGCGCATTTACCGCCAACCGCAACAAGCTTACACCAAGCAACTTATAGCTGCTATTCCGGCGGGTAATTTGGAGCGCATTCGGCAACAGCAATTAGGCCGCTAAGCAGCAGACAAAAGTGCCTAAATCTTCGATCGCGAGGCTTACCGCAGATTAAGGCTTATTTACACTGATGGACGCAGATTATTTCCATATCTGCCCGCGATTGGCAATTTTATCGGGAATTGCTCGCCCGCGTACCTCATATCATGTCCGTTCGATCGACTGCGAACCGTTTTTGTTGTGGTAATCGACCGGAAATGATATCACTTAATAATGCGCTTCTAATTTATTCTCAATAATTAATTAAGTTTTTTGTCTGGACTAGCTAGATTAGGCCAAATGTCCAATGACTTACAGCCATGTTTAGTGCATGATCAGAAATAAACCCTCTAGGCCTGTTGAAAAAATTATCAAGTGCGTGCCTTACCTATCAAAAATAACTAGCTAATTCCGTAAATATACTGAATTAGCTGGTTGGATTGCTGAGGTTTAGGTAAGACTTACAAC
>JBDTEI010000219.1:0-4366 GCA_039922675.1 Microcoleus sp. | reverse complement strand
CGATTAAGGTTTTTAAGGCGCTACCGAGGCTTTTGTAGGCGTTTGGGAGAGTGTAACCGAAGCGGGTGGCGAGGGCGAGGGCTTTTTCGTCGGCGTCTACTGCTTCTTTTAAACTTTTGTCTCCGTTGTTTTTTTTGTAAAGTCTCCAGCCGGAGACGCCGCACAGGGATAGGGCCAATACCAGTAGCAAGCCGTCTTGCACCCAAAGTTCGCCGACGGCGCCGCCTAAACCAATGGCGAGGGCTGCCATTTCCCAACCGTCTCTGGGGATGGTGTCGTTTTGGATTCTGGCGACTTCGTGCCAAAATAGCAGGTTGCGCTGATCCATTGCTAGCTGTTCCCAGCGGATCAGGTCTATCTGTATTTCTACCTGGTCTTTGCCTATTTCTTCGCTGCGGATCAGGGTGGGATTTACTTCTATTGTTTTTTCTACTGTTACCCAACTTTGTAGTTCTGGGGGCAGTATGTTTTTCAAGCGCCGGATCTCACTCATCTCGGCTCTTGCTGTAGAGGTTGCATAGGATGTCATAGCTCCGGCCTATTGATTTTCCAAAGGTTAATATGTGTCTATTTCTGGAGTATAGCAAACCTTGAATCCAAATATAGTCGAGCTACGGGGTCGATCGACTAATACTGGCAATTTTACTCAATTTTACTCTCTGGGGAGGCGATCGCCAATGCGCGATCGATCGTTTGCGTTGGACTACTTCATAAACGGTACGATTTCTTGCCGCAATTTCGACCAAGCAGCCAAAACATCAGGCTTAGAAGTTATGCCTTTTTGAACCAAAACCACTCCCTCCAATACTTCAGCAATGCCGTAAGAACCATTCCGCAGAGCTGCGTCTGTAAAACGCACTCCCCCCCGAACTCTACCTCGGTCAATCGGAGCTTTTAAATTATTCTGCTGCAACTGCCACAAATCTAACAACGCATAATCAATATCAACTTTTTTTCCATTTTCATCTTTCATCTGCATTACCTCTAAACGAATGAGGTTTCGGCGGCCCGAAAGGTGAGAAACAATATAACCGCTGGTGGAAACGCTAGCATCTTGGGGAATCAAACTGAAGACTTTTTTGACATTAGCCGCGTGTCCGAGTTGAGCGGGCAAAGATTGATAAACCCAAGGTTGGAACGAGTAAGGAGAAATAAAATACAAAGCTCGACCTGGATTGGAAGTGTAGGTAAGTAACATCGACAAACCAATACACCCAATCCAGAAGCGATGCAACCTGGGTTTAAATTTATCCTGATGCTGCGACCACCACAGTATCGTACCGTAAAACAACCCCGGAATTACAGCAAATGTATAGCGGGTGTTGATGGAAGTAGCGGCCTGATTAAAAACTTGC
Source organism: Microcoleus sp. (assembly GCA_039922675.1). GTDB lineage: Bacteria > Cyanobacteriota > Cyanobacteriia > Cyanobacteriales > Microcoleaceae > Microcoleus. Next base: position 3,011 of record JBDTEI010000219.1, on the reverse strand, counting down.
AGAAGCAACACCATTAAAGGAAAAATTGTCATTAACCAGGCGCTAGGAGCGATAACAGGTACAAATGCTAGCGGCAACCAATGACCTAAAAGGTATAAAATTCTCCTACTTGCGTCTTTGAACAATACTTCAATTATGATCTGAGGTTGGCTGATAATCGCCCACAGTAGTTCTAGTGTTGACGGGTTTTCGGTTTTGACGAATTTCCTAAAGTAATTAGCTATGTACAAGCGGGAATTGTCAGCCGAAAACATCGGCATAATTGTATTAGTTACAAACACCACGTAGCTAAAGCTGAGAGCGCACAAAGCTAGACCTGCGCGGGGGTAGCGACGGCTGACAATTAAATAAGCTCCGATGCCAAATAAGCTAATTCCAGCATCTTCACGAGTGCCTAAAGTTAAAACAGCAAAAATCCAAAATAGTGGCCACTGTTGCTTTTCTAATGCTAGGAGCAAGCTAAATATAAATAGAGGGATTTGGCAGTGTTCGTAAAAATTTCCCAGCGTCGGGCCAATTACACCGTTTGCTCCATAATAGCTGGCTACTATCATTACTGACAGCGGAACAGATAGATAGTGTCTTGCTAAAAAATACAAAACTATTCCGGCGGCGGCAATTAAAGCTACTTGCAAAACAATCAGGGTAACAGGAGATGGAAATAAAGCATAAATCGGCATCCAAATCAGAAAATCGATTACAAAGTGTTGCCCTAAATGGATGTAAGATGGGTATGACAGTTGTCTGTCCATCAGCGAGGCGCTGGAGGCGGCGGAGGACATTGAACTTTGAAAAAATCGGCCGTGTACGCTGTTCCAAAATACTTGGTTAAATAAGCCGTGATCATAGGTAGATAAGAAGCTTTCGTAGCGGATGATGCTAAAAGTTAAAACTATTATAAAAAATATGGTTGCTAGGATTGTAGCTTGACGCAATCCTGTTTGATTGTTCCAGTAGTCGAGAGGTTTAAGTTTCATGTTTTTTGCTGAAGCAGATATTTTCTCAAGGTTGATGTGACTTACTGTATAGATATCTGATAGAGTCGGTTAACCGCAGATATAAGGCAGATTAACACAGATTAACGCAGATAATTACAAGATAGTTTTTGACTTTTATAAGATGTCTATTGGACTTAGCGACAGGTGGCTATAAACCGGGTTTTTCGCTAAATTATTGGCTCAAAACCGGCATAATTGTTAAAAAACCTGGTTTCTTTGATCGGAGTGCGCAAATCCGGGTTGACTGAAGTTGTGCTTAAATTCGGAAATAGAAATAAATTTCCCTTGGGTTTTCAGCTTGGTAAGGTATTTTTCGAGTTTATCAACCATTTTTCTACCTGAGTCTTTTTTGACGTAACCGGGTAATTTAAACTGGGAAATATCTGTGAATTCCCAGGGGTGAAAGTAGATATTGAGATACGAGTCTGTTTCTAAGGTTAGCTTGGCTGCTAATTGTATCACTGAGAGGGGGAAGTTTTTAAAGCTCAACCAAAATAAGGGAAATCTGATCAGAGGAGTGACTGAAATGGGAAGATTGAGCAGTTTATTGGTATAATAGGCAGTTCTGGGTTTAGATAAATTGTTGTATCTGCCGGGGATGTAGGTGGGATTCATGGATGAGTTATATTCGTAGCCTGCTTTTTCTATTTCTATATCGTCAACTGGCTGAAGTCTTGCCATCCTGAATCCGGTAACTTGAGTATTAGTTATTTGTTCTAAGGTTTGCTTGGATTTTTGTAAATCTTCTAGGCAAAATTGAGAGTGGTAAAAGCCGTGGGATGCGATTTCGTGGTGTTTTGAGAGTTCTCTGATTGTATCTCGGTGGTGGAGTGCAAAGTTGGCGGTGACAAAAAATGTGGCTGTTATATCTAACCTGTCGAGAAGTGCGATAATATTTGACAATCCTCGGCTAGATATTTCAAATTTGATATCCTCTGTCAGGGGTTGACCGTATTCTTCGGGGATGTCAAATTCTTCTATGTCAAAGCTTAACAAGATTGATTTATTCATAGTAGCCTGCGCGGTCGTTGGATCTAATTTTCAACAAGCAGCTAAGCATTGTTAGGGAATCTTTAAGGATATTGACTTGAGAAATTTTGTAGAGGTGTTGCGGGGAAACTCTGGCGGGAATTTCGCCAATTGTATATCCTTTCTTTTTGGCTAAAAAAAGCAGTTCGGCATCAAATGAAAAACCAGTAAGTGTTTGTCTTTTGAATATTTCTTGGGCTGGTATTTTTTTAAAGCCTTTGAGTCCGGCTTGCATATCTCTATATTTTAAATTGAGGATAATTCGGGAAATGAAGTTAAATATTTTGCCTGCTATTTTTCTAAGTAAGGTAAGATTTCGGAAGTTTTCTCGATCGAGGTTTCTACAACCAATTACTACATCAAAATTTTCTAATTTTGCTACTAAGGGTTCAAGGTGTTCGAGGGAGTATGCTAAGTCGCCATCTATGAAGCAAATGCAGTCGGCGTCTACATCTTCGCATCCTTTTTTAACGGCATACCCTTTCCCTTGACGGTTGCTGTAAGAAATTAGTTTGATGTGATGTGTGGGGAAAGCTTTGAGTTTATTTTCTATAATTTCCAGTGTATTGTCGGTAGATCCGTCATTAACAATGATAAAGTTGTAAGCATGATTTTCTTGAGAAAATTCTAAAATTCTGTCAAAGGTTTGCTGTATGCAATTTGCTTCGTTGTAAACAGGCAGAATTACTGCGATTTTCATCATTGTTGTTCGATCGGGCTTTCGCTGAAATATGCTACCACCTCGGGCGGGAAATCACAAGTAAAGAAAATCACCTGGAAAAATCTCCGGCACAAAATAAGCATTGTCAACTTTGGGCCCGGGTTGCAGGAAAAGTGCGATCGAGATAAATTGTATCATGCTAGACTTGACGTACCTCATCTTTATGGAGCGCGCGGGCGATCGACTATCTAGATATTCCCAGCACCTGGGCCCACAAAACCCTCATACTGCCACCTGAACCCGTACCTCATGAGGTTGTAATT
>JBDTEI010000218.1:0-3114 GCA_039922675.1 Microcoleus sp. | reverse complement strand
GGTGAGCACCTTGCTGCCTTTTAGCAAAAAAGTTGGGCGATTTTCCGAGGACATTGCTGCTGCGGCGCTCGATTGCTGCGATCCGCATTTCAAAACGTGCGATCGTCCGTCTGATTTTCCACACTCTCGCAGCTATATAAAAACAGACCACAGATATCATTAAATTGATAATTACTACAACAGCCGTCAGCATTTCTCACCTGTTTTCAACTACTAATATATTCCGCGTTTTGTGGCAGAAGACCGGGCGGTTGAAACCGCGTCTACACAAACAAAACCCGGATGGTGCGCAGGTTGAAGAACGGGCGGTTAAAATTACGTTATTTTATTCAGTCCGCGCACCATCCGGACATCGTTTGTATAGACGCGGTTTTAACCGCCGTCTGCTCTATGTTTCCCCATCAATCGGGATAAACTTTCAAGCCTGAGACATAGCCGGCAAACAAACCTTTGTACCGCCCAAACCGCAATAACCATTCGGGTTTTTAGCAAGATACTGCTGGTGATAGCTTTCTGCGTAATAAAACTCAGGAGCCTCAATAATTTCAGTAGTAATCTTGCCGTAACCAGCAGGCGTCAAAGCTTGCTGGTAAGCATCGCGCGAAGCTTCAGCTAGCTGTTTTTGGTTAGCGGAATACGTGTAAATGCCCGATCGATATTGAGTACCCGAATCATTACCCTGCTTCATTCCTTGAGTCGGATTGTGGCTTTCCCAAAAAACCTTTAGCAGCGTTTCGTAACTAATTACTTTCGGATCGAACACAACCAAAACAACTTCATTATGTCCCGTCATCCCGCTGCAAACTTCGTTGTAAGTAGGATTCGGAGTAATCCCAGCGGCGTAACCCGCAGCCGTCGAAAAAACTCCATTTTGCTGCCAAAATTTGCGTTCCGCGCCCCAAAAACAGCCCAGGCCAAACAGGGCAGTTTCCATGCCGTTTGGAAACGGAGGTTTGAGCGGATTGCCGTTAACAAAGTGAGTTGCCGGTACCGACATCAACTCTGCCCGTCCCGGCAATGCGTCTTGGGAAGAGGGCAGGCTCGACTTTTTGCCAAATCCAAATAACACCATAAGTTTGTGAGGGGATCTCTAATAAACGTCTTTACCTTACTTAATAATATCAGATTTTTGCTGAAAATAGTTGGCTTGTTGAAGGTAGAAGGTAAAGGGCACAAGCTAGAATTGTTTTTCGGAAGGGTTTTGGTGATACTGCTCACTGCCAATGCAGTTTTAAATCACATTAGCCAGTGCTATATCTCACCAAAAAATACCTAAAATATCACCTATTGTTGAGGTATTAATCACCCGGATTTTAGGCAAAACAGTCGATTATTAAAGGTATGGTGTTGTAGCAGTTATTCAATACAAGTTATAGGAAGTGTGTAAAAATGGCAGTCAAACCTTGCAGTAAGCCTTTAAAATCTAATCCGTTTATTACTTACCGCGACCCGATTACAGGCAAGTGGGTTGTGGTACATCATAATTTGCCTAAAACAGCCGAAAACTTACAGCTAGCAGCAGTTTGAGCTTTACACAAGAAGGAAGTTTGGCAATTGATAGTGTAGCGAATTTAACGGATGGAAGGGATAAGGTTTTAGTTATCTAGGTTTCAGTAATTAGTAGGGCGATGCACACCACACCGATTGAATTTGTAGGTGCGTCAGCTCAGAGATTAGGGATTATTAAGCAAATAAGGCTCTGCTGACGCACTCTACTTTTAAAGTTTTTGCAGTTCCAAATACCGATAGAGATATTCCGAAATTATTCCGTGCAAAAACAAGTCGCGCGCTGCATTAAACGGACTGTTTGGTGCTAGCGGATGGCGGTTGACAATTACATGATTCCAGTCGCAATTTCCGGTAATCTCGCTGATGTAGACTCCAAAATTTTCATCTAACTGAAGTGACATCACTGCTCGCGCAAATTCGTCGCTAGTTAAACACAGAGAATAAAATACTTTAAACAATTCGATCGCAGATTCTAAATCCAGAATCCTCAGCCACCTGCGTTTCTCAAAATCTATTGCAACTTCCACAGGTTGAATGCTATCATAATTAGTTGCGCGTTTTTTGACGAGCTGCAACCAGTCGGGATTTGTCAGCATTGCCTGGTTGTAGTCCCACACAAAGTTATACAGAATTAAGTCGTGTTCGAGAAAGGCATTGTCAGCTAAATCGCTAACTGTGCGCGGATACAGTTTTGACTTTTCAATCTGCGTGTCTGGGCCGTTGTCAATTAAGAAGTTGATAATGTTGGAGCCGATGCTAATGTGCCGCACAATTAAATAACAAGCTTCTGGAGAAACAAAGTTATTTAGGAAAAATGCAGCCGATTTGTGCATTAAAGTGTAAGCGCGGAATTGAAATGGCAACAGGCGCTTTGTGGTCATAATTACCGCCAGCAACAAGTTAGCAATTATTTTAATCGGGATGAGCAAATAACTGCGAGTCCAGTTTTGCAAATCCCGGATCATGTATGCTTTTGCAACTAAATCGACGGGAATTGACCGATCGCAAAACAGGACATCCCAAACATTCGGATTTCGGCGGTTGTAAGGTTTCGTAGCATAAGGAATTGTCCGCTCATCGGGTAGATTTTCGATATCTTGTTTTTGCAGCTCTTGCATTAGCGGATTTCCTCCAATTGCAGCAAATATAAACGAGCAGTAACGCGGGCTGTTTTGACAATGCGGCGGGCGATATCATCCGTCATCCATTCGGCATTAATTAAATTTTCTAATTTCGCTAAATGGGACTCATCATTAGCTCCGTGATAAGCTAAAAACGATACTTGTTCGTCTTGCAAACCGAGAGTTTCCTTAATTTCTTTTGCCCACTTTCCCGCCAACCGATTTCCCAATCCTTCGATGATAAACATACTACCAATTAAATCGACTGGATTTTCTCGCGATGCTTGCTGGAAGATAAAAGCTGACAGTGCTTCGCTACCAATATTCTTATCATATTCTACGATTTTTGACAACTCGCCGCCGACAGAAACATAATTTTTTTCTAGCATTTGATAGTCGCGGTGTTCGTCTTGGGCGTGCCCGATAAAAGTCGATCGCAGGCGGAAGTCAGTCATGTTAGAAGCAGCGCGCGCAATCCAGCGAG
>JBDTEI010000217.1:0-11614 GCA_039922675.1 Microcoleus sp. | reverse complement strand
CTTACGGCACTTTTGAAACCAGCGAGCGAGAGATAGTAAATGCTGCTAAAATTGCGGAAGCTCACGAGTTTATCGCGCAATTGCCGGACGGTTACAAAACTATTGTGGGGGAACGCGGTCAAAAATTATCGGGGGGACAGCGGCAGCGGATTGCTATTGCGAGGGCTGTTTTGAAGAATCCGCCGATTTTGATTCTCGATGAAGCTACTTCAGCGGTGGATAACGAAACTGAGGCGGCAATTCAGCGATCGCTCGAACGAATTACTAAAAATCGTACTACAATTGCGATCGCCCACCGTCTTTCTACTGTCCGCAATGCCGATTGTATTTTTGTCATGGAACAGGGGCAAGTGGTAGAATCGGGGCAGCACGAACAACTTATCGAACATGACGGAATTTATGCGTCGCTCTGGCGCGTGCAATCTGGTATAAAATAGAAATGCAGCGCTGTTGGGTTGAATTTGGTAATTGGTAATTGGTAATTGGTAGTGGGTAATTGGTAATTGGTAATTTGACACCTAACTGCTAACACCTAACTAATAAAAACTATCAACTGTCAACTGTCAACTGTCAACTGTCAACTATCAACTATCAACTGTCAACTGTCAACTATCAACTGACTGCAAAATATTAGTTTCTACAAGCAAAGAGAGAAAATGTTTTTATTTGGTGGCCCTGATTCAGAACAAAAAAATCAAAATAACTGGCGCCGCAAGTTGGATAAATTTGTGGCAGCAAATAAACAAGAATTGGCGGCTTTAGCTTGGGGACTCTTTCAGCAAAGAGGAGAGGAAAGCGACGATATTTTGGGCATTGATATTGCAGGAACGCCACGCTTTGTGTACTGTAAGAAAGAAGCAGTAGAAGAGTTAAACCGTAAAGTGAAAAGTCATATTCAGGAAATTTTAGGAGTGCTGAACGCTCACAAACCTGAGAAAGAGGTGGCGATTTTGGCGATCGGCGAAGGTGAAATCAAGCTAATTTTGTTTGAAATTGACCCCGCACCTCCTGATTGTTTTGAAATTGCAGCAGCGGATGTCGATACATTGATCGATCGCCTAGAAAAGCAAATGGCTGAATATATTAAAGGATAGATCGCATCAAATACTATTCAGTCCGCGCACCATCCGGACTTTGTTTGTGTAGACGCGGTTTCAACCGTCGTCCGATCTGGTATTAATCGAATTTGATCTCAAAATAACCAGCAATCAAAATAACCAGCGGGCGGCGAATCGTCGGTCAAAATTTCAGCTTTATCTAAATTAGGTATAATTTCAGCTAATTCTGAACCTACTTTGACCTCAAGTGCTCTGTCTGTTAAGGAAAACGAAAATTCATGCCCATCTTGCAAATATTTTGCTCTGGAAACAATCTCGTCTTTCTCTAAAATAGGGCCGTTAGTCCCAATTAAAATACTATTAACATCCTTCCAAGGGCAGACGTATACCTGGGAAAACACGCTTTGAAAAGTCTTCAGCTTTTCGGCGTAAAACTCATCTCTTTGTAGCAGATTTACTAGCACAACTCCGGCGCTTGACAAGTGTTTTTCGCAAAGTTCGTAAAATTCTTTGGTAGCCAGCCGGTGCGAAGAGTAGCCGTTGCCAAAAAACACGTCGGTCATAATTATATCGTACTTAATATCTGGATTTTGCTGTTCTAGATATTCTCTCCCATCTTGGATTGTGACGCTGAGTCTGCTGTCAAACTGCACTCCAAAACACTGTATTGCTGCTGAAATCGCGATCGGGTCTACATCAGCACATTCTATAACAGTTTCCGGCAAATAATGGTGCAGAACTAACGGAATTCTGCCGCCGCCAAACCCAGCTATGTAGATTCTTTGAGGTTGATTTTGCCACACTAAACCCAACATCATCGCTTGGGTATATTCAGAAACTAAATGCAGGGGATTGTTGAGGTCAAACACAGATTGCAATAAATCTGTATGCAAATTCACTTTTTCTACCAAAGAAAATTTTATTTTATTTTGGTCTTTATTAACTGCAACATAGTGAACTCCCGACTCTTCACAAAAAACAACTCCATCCGGCTGTTTTTGCACCCAAGCCAGCCGCTGTTGAATATTCGATAAATTGAGAGTTTGCCAGTTTTTTTGTTGGTCAATCATTAATTTTAAATTTTATGGCACACAGGGGCAGTCAGAAACCGGGTTTTTCGAGAAAATCCTGCTTCGCCGCCCGCAGATTCAACAAAAAATCCGGTTTTTTGAGTTTTATTAAGCAGGCTGTACGCGCTTGTAAGTCACTAACTCCAAACCCGAAATCGAAAAATCAACTTTTTCCCATTCTTCCTTGTCACCTTCCAAATTTTCAAACGCTGCGGAGGTGAGCAAAATTTCTCCCCGTTCCGCCAAATCTTCTCCCAGCTTGGATGCTAGATTGAATTCAGATCCGTACATATCCTCTCCTTCTAGCATCAAAATATCACCGTAGCCAATCCCAATGCAGAGGTAAATATCCATTTCTGGCGGCAGAGTTGTGTTGACAGCCCCCGTTTGTTTCAGACAGTCAATTGCAGCTTCTACAGCCGATTTTACATCGGGAAATACTGCAAAAATATTGTCGGCTTCTTCCTTAACAACAATGCCGCCACATTCCGAAATCACGGGCTTTACAATTCCGTGCATCCGGTGAATCATTGCCAGAAAGTGGATGATTCCGTAGCGGACGGTTGTCCGCGAAAATCCCGACATATCCATTACTAGAATTGCGTGGGTTTGGCGAAAGGTGGCATTAATTTTTTCATCAATTTCTGCCATTCTTTCGGGATGTTCGTTTCTTTCTTGCAGCAATTTTTCTAAATAACTGCGGTTATTTGTTTTCATGAAATTTTAATTAAATTCCCAATCGCGACACAGTTCTTGAGGCCGGCCGGCCGGATGCACCGCACAATTGATGCCGTCCTTGCCGTAATAATAATCGCAGATTTTGCAAGGTTGAGTTTGCTCTATTTTTTTCATCAAAATTGCCCGGATTGTCTGGACTCTGTTTCGATATTTGTTGGCAGTCGAGTGACTCGGTTCAATTGCCAAAGCTTGCTGAAAAGCTGCTAAACTGGTATCATACAATTTAATGATTTGAGTGCTATATTTTGTCCAAGCATCGGCGCTACTTTGATACAGTTCGATCGTATTTAAGTTTAAAATTCCGTATTCTGTCCAAGCGTCAGCCGAAGCGCGATCGAACTTGATGTCGGCATTCAGCAATACTTTTTTGATGGTCTCCAAAAGTTCTCTCGGCTGCCAAGGTTTGCTAACATAGGCTTCGGCGCGATCGATCGCCCTGGAAAACAAAGCTAACTGCTGTCCCTTACCGGTTAAAAGTACGATCGGTATATTCTGAGTTTTGGGATTAGCTTTAATTAAACGGCAAACACCCCAGCCGTCCAGGCGAGGCATTACAATATCTAATAATACTAAATCCGGGTAATTTCTCTCAACTTTATCCAGCGCTTCCAAACCGTCAGATGCTTGAATTACATTCAATCCGCTGCATCTCAACTGATGTGAAATGCACTCCCGCTGACTGCGGGAATCTTCCACCACTAAAACTGTACTCATCACTCCCCACCTGGTTTTTGATGTGAATTCGTTCGCTGCTGTGAGTTGTTATTGCTGAAATTATTTTACCCGCATTGGATGATTTTGTTATCACTGGCGATCGGGATTTACTAAAATTGCAACAAATCTTAAACTGGGAAGCGCAGGCGATACTTATCAGAAACTGCTGGTTGCCAATACGCGGACATTTTTTGAGGGTTTGGGCGGCAAATATTAGGCTTTTAAGCCTTACCTTAATAACGGCAAACTTTACTTGGCAGGCAGAAAACCTTGTTAAATTGCCACAGATAATCGGCTACTCTATACGTTGAAGTTCTCAAGGACGACACATGAATAGATGGCTCCTCACTTTACTTGTAAGTCCGACGCTGTTTGGATCTCTGATGTCTTTAAGGGTGCTGGCAAGTCAAGTTCCGCTCAAATTGGCGAAACACCGGGTCAATCGGCTGATGTGCCTCGCTGCGTGCGATGATCGCCTCACACTCAGCGTCTGAGTTGAGTGTGTCTTTCCGCGAAAACCGCTACTGCTAATCCTAAACAGACAATTGACAGCCGCCGGATGGCCAGCCTGTGGCGATGATGGACTTTACGGAAAAAGAAAGCGATGCCGCCGTGGCGTTGTTTGGCTGCGACTGCCCGGTTTGTATGAATTCCCTGCGCCAGTTGGGAGGTTTGCCACCGTTACAGGCGAGTTGAGGGCGATTCGGCTATACTGTACTGCTTCAGCTAACATTTTTTTGGTAAGAACGCGATCGTTGCGACATTTGAGATTTGCGGGTCGATCGCACTTTTGCTCTACAATCACCTATTGAGATCGGCGATCGATCGTTTCAGGGCGATCGACCTTTTTATATCCCAAAATTATCCGCAATCAAATTCGATAACAGCTCAACAAACGCGACTTTTATCAAAACTTTTGGTTTTGAATATTTAACCGCCTCGGAATGCTTCGGAACGCAGATGTTGCAGATCGATCGCCCTGCGGGTACAATAAAATGTATAATATTAGGAAAATAAACCGCTACTCGAAATCATGTCCGCAAATACCGCGCTACCCGCAACCCTAGCTAAAATCGTCCAGCGCTTTCAGCGACACTCCGACCCCAAACAGCGCTACGAACAACTGCTGTGGTATGCGAAGCGACTCCCAGCATTTCCCGAAAGCGATAAATTGCCCGAAAACAAAGTTTCTGGCTGCGTATCGCAAGTTTATATTACTGCAAATTTAGCCAACGGAAAAGTTTTGTATCAAGGCGATTCAGACGCTCAGTTAGTCAAAGGATTAGTTGGCTTGCTTGTCGAAGGTTTGAGCGGATTGACGCCAGCCGAAATCGTCAGCGTTACCCCAGATTTTATTCAAGATACGGGATTGAATGTGAGCCTCACACCTTCCCGCGCCAACGGATTTTATAACATTTTTCAAATGATGAAAAATAAGGCACTGGCTTGCGAAGTTAGCGCGCAAGCAGAAGCAAATTAACCGGAGAAAAAGCTGTGATTCAGACTGCTGATTTAACTCAATCTAATTCTAGCAATTATCCCGCCGCAGTTCAAGAATATCTCTGGAACTGGAAAGGAACGCAAATCAAAGTTATTTACGAAACCACAGGACAGGGAAACACCGTATTATTGCTGCCAGCTTTCAGTACGGTTTCCACGCGAGCAGAAATGCGTCCTTTAGCAGAATTGTTAGCTCCGCAGTTTCAAGTTGTGAGTGTAGATTGGCCGGGTTTCGGCGACTCAGATCGCCCGCGCACTGACTACGAACCGCAATTATACCATCAATTTCTCAAGGATTTTGTAGAGTCAATTTTTAACAGTCCTGTGGCTGTAGTTGCGGCCGGTCACGCTGCGGGTTATGCGATGCAATTAGCGCAGTCAAAGCCCAATGTTTGGTCGAAGATTGTGTTAGCGGCGCCGACTTGGCGCGGGCCCTTGCCGACGATGAGCAAACAGCAAAGCGGCTGGCACGGAATGGTGAGAGAATTAGTACGATCGCCATTAATCGGTCAATTCCTCTACAAACTGAACACTGCGCCGTCATTCCTGAGTTTGATGTACCGCCGCCACGTCTATGCCGATGCAGCAAAAGTCACGCCGGATTTCATTCAAAATAAGTGGAAAGTTACTCAGAAAGCAGGGGCGAGATTTGGTTCGGCGGCCTTTGTAACTGGTGGTTTAGATCCGGCAAAAACGCGGGAAGAATTTGTCGCCAACTTCCAAAATTTAGCAGTACCAGTGATGGTAGTAATTGCTGAGAAAGCGCCGCCAAAATCTAAGGCGGAAATGGAAGTTTTAGCTCAATGGCCTGGTGTGGAATCGCGAGTTATCCCCGGTTCTTTGGGCTTGCACGAAGAGTATGCAGCGGATTTGGCAAATGCGGTTAAATCTTTTGTTTAAGGTAATTCTATTTTGTCTGATTTTGTTGTCGCTTTCTTTGCCAGTTTATGCTGTGGGAGAGTCGCCGATTGTCAATTCGCATGAGAGTATGATTGAAAGTGCGATCGACTTTCACATCCATTCCTCTCCCGATGTGATTCCCCGCAGGTTAGACGATTTTGAGGTAGCTGAGTCAGCCGCGCGATCGCAGATGAAAGCAGTTGTGTTAAAAAATCACTATGGCAGCACAGCAGCGCGGGCAGTTCTGGTCAATAAAATTGTACCGCAAATCGAAGTTTTCGGAGGAATTGTGCTCAATCATGCTGTCGGCGGCATCAATCCCGACGCTGTAGAAGCAATGCACCGCATCGGTGGCAAATACGGTAAAGTAGTGTGGCTACCAACAGTTGATGCCGATCATCATTTAAAGGTTTTTGGCAAGTCTGGAATCGGGATTAAAGTAGCAGAAAACGGCAAAATTTCACCGGAAACTGAAGCGGTACTAAAGATTGTAGCCCAGGAAAATTTAGTGCTGGAAACCGGGCACATTTCCTCAGCAGAAGTGATGGCCGTTGTCAGAAAAGCCAACCTGCTTAACATTAAAAACATCCTGATTACCCACGCAATGGCCGACGTACCCGGTTTGTCCCTAGAAAACATGAAAACAGCAGCCCAGATGGGAGCTTTTCTAGAACTAGCATTTGTCAACGATTTGATGGGGGAAAATGCTGCTGACAAGGGACATAGAAACTGGCATCACGTTTCGATTAGTAAGATGGTAGCAGCGATTAAGCTAATCGGAGCCGAGCATTTTGTTCTGAGTACAGATTTAGGAAGAAAACCCGATCCTTTGCCTGCGGAAGGTTACAAGTTATTTGTAGAAAAGTTGATGGGTGAAGGAATTTCTCAGCGCGAAATTGATTTAATGATGAAAGAAAATCCAGCTCGATTGTTAGGAATTTAGAACTCGGTATCCGGCATTAGTAATTAATTAGTAGCAACTAATAAATGACTGATGACTAATGACTTATTAGACCTATTGCAGAAATTTTCGAGTCATAGAGCAACCGCAGATATCGGGCAGATGCAACACCGATTGACGCAGATGGTTTCAGGGTATTTTCGGATTTTTGCAAGAGGTCTATTCTATTCTTGATTATTTTTGCCACGGATATATCCGTTATCTATAATCCGCCAAGCACCACCAGCATTGCCTGTTAAATCGCAATCATCCACCGTAGCAATGCCATCTTTGTAAACGGCGATCGCCTCACCTTCATTACCATTAATCCGACAGCCGCGCACAATCAATTTACCTCCCAATCCGACACCGATTCCCAGACTACCATTATCATAGATATTGCAATCTTCCACCGTTGCTTTGGCACAATCTGAGATAAAAATTCCATTCCATATTCCATCGTGAATTTGACAGCGGCGGATTACTAAATTAGCCTCTGAACCGCAAATTACTACCACAGAATAGTTCTCAGAAGTGATATCGCTGTCTTCTAAGATTAACTCCCCTTTCCGAATATCTACAGCGTAATATTTTCCCGTTGCAATCAGCGTAAAACCTCGAACTAAAGCACTTTCTGTTTGCATTTGAATACAGTTTGAATCGCTGCTTTCAACAGTGATACTACCCGATTCTATGCTACCGATAATTTCTACTGATTTGTCGATGATTAGACTTTCTTGATACAAACCAGGACGCACGTAAATGCGCATACCTGAAACAGCGTTTTTTATCGCTTCGCCAATCGTGGTATAATCTCCTTGACCTTGCTGAGAAACCACAAATTCTGGATTTTTAAACACTGCTGATTCTGAAGTTGATTCTGCAATTTGCTCTACTAATTCAGCTTTGGGGGATGCTTCGACCGTTTCGGAAATTTCCGATTTTAGTTGCAACCGTTCTTCATATACTGTTCCTAACTGCTGTTCTAACTCGGATACTTGAGATTGCAGTTGACTTTGATTCTGGTTTGCTGTGTCGATTTGACTTTGCAATTCCGAGAGTTGAGAGTAAATGTACGATCGCTCTCTGTTGGCATTTTCTAGCTGAGATTCTAATTCAGAGCGAGTTTGACGCCCACTTTCTAACTGCTGTTCTAACTCGGATATTTGAGATTGCAGTTGATTTTGATTTTGATTGGCTGTCTCGATTTGACTTTGCAATTCCAAGAGTTGAGAGTAAATGTGCGATCGCTCTGTGTTAGCAGTTTCTAAATCTGATTGCAGTTGCGCTCGCTCTTGATATACAGTTTCTAAATGCTGTTCTAATTCGGATACTTGATATTGCAGTTGATTTTGACTCTGATTAGCTGTCTCGACTTGGTTTGGCAATTCCGAGAGTTGAGAGTAAATGTGCGATCGCTCTTTGTTAGCCGTTTCTAATTCAGCCTGCAATTCTGACAACTGAGAGAGCAGTTGTTCTCGCTCTCGAACAACGGTTTCTGATTGAGTTTGCAGCTCAGAAAATTGAGAGTTTAACTGCATTTTTTCCAGATTAGCAGCTTCTAACTGTCTTTCCAGCTCTAATAATTCAGGTTGAGGTTGATTTGGTTGTTGGCCAGCGGTTTGCAATTGAGAGTTAAGCACTTCTCGTTCTGGCTCTGGACTCTCCAGTTGATCTTCCAACCACAAAATTTGAGACTGAAGTTGCTCGCGCTCTTGAATTGAGCGATCGAACTTAATTTGAATTTCCGACAACTGGTACTGTACCTGCAATCTGCTTTGACTAGCAGTTTCCAACTGACTTTCAACTTCCGACAGCAGAGCGTGAAATTGAGAACGTTCTGCATCAACTTTCTCTAACTCTGCTTGCATTTCCAGCATTTGAGCGTTAAGTTGCGATCGCTCCTGAGCTAAAATTTCTAACTGATATTTAAGTTCTGCCACTTCCGGTAACTGGGACTGAGCTTGGTGAGCGCTTTCTAACTGAAACTGCAACTCAGCAATCAGAGAATCAACTTCCGATCGCTCCTGAGCAATTCCGGCCATAAACCCTTCCAATTCCGACACTTGATCATTTAATAAATCTTGCTCGCGAGTCACAATTTCCAAGCGATCTTGCAACTCAGACAATTCAGAATTAAGCTGATTTTCCCTCTCAGCCTTTTGCCGCAATTCCGAAGTTCTGGCATCCAACTGCGACGCTAACTTCGATATAGCCTCCTGCGAGCCGTGCATCCGCACCAGATTTCGTGAATTTCGCTTATTCAAAATTAGCCAACAGACTAATGCCCCGCATCCTAATCCTATTAATAAAACTAATGCTTCCATTTGGTTTATTTAATTGATATAAATTGAGTTGTTTTGATGCTTGCCCCAAAAAAGGGACATTCATAAATCGCGATCTTACTCAAAGCTATCACAACTTGCGCGCCTGTGTTCACTTGCAGCGGGAATTTATATTTATTTACATAAACTCAACAGGTAAGGTGCGCATTGCATTGGTGTGAACTTACGCCTAAAAACCTTTGTATCTCTCGCTTCTACCGCAGTCTCGATCCCCGTGACATCCCCTTAATAAGGTGGACTTTGAACTCTTTTCCGGTTCCCCCGACTATCCGGGGGGTTCAGGGGAATCGAAGACCTAATCGTCTAACTGTAGAGCGTTACTAAATTTGACTTGCTTGTTAACACTAATGGTGCACAATGCGCACCCTACAATATGTTTTACCAAATTACGATTAGCGAAGCAAATCGACAATATGAGGAATAATCCCGATATGTTGAGTCAGCAAATAATCCAACCTATCCGCCAGCAAACTAAAAATTAAATCGTTATAACTCATCCCGTATTCTGCCAAACCTAAAGCTACCAAACTCGTCACATTTTCCCCTGGGTGTTTCAGATCCGGTTTCGGATTTGCTTCCAAAACATAAAGTTCCCCATCAGCATCGCTGCGGACATCAATCCGCACTAAACTATTCAAACTAAACTCCCAATAAATTTTGCAAGCTAACTCAATTAACCTTTGTTTGAGTTCTGGCTCTTCCGCCCCCATCAACCGCCCGCGAGCTGCCGTAATCGCCTTTTTATCCATAGAAGTAAAGATGTGTTCATCCGGTTCCAAAACTCTTTCTATCGTGGAAAAAGCAAAGGGTTTCGCGTTTTTGGTGAAACCGCCCTTAGCATATTTTACATAGCCACAAACTGCTACACAAAATTCTCGTCCAGGCAAATATTTTTCAATTAAAGCAGTATTGTGAGTTGCTCGGTGAACTTCCGAAACTGCCTGAGACAAACCCTCAATGTTGTCTACAAAATGAACGTGCAGCGAAGCGCGACCGGATACTGGTTTCACTATAAAAGGCCCTCGATACTCGCCAAAAGCAATGGTAAAACGCTGGTGCAAATTAGGCTGAAGAATCCCGTGAGAAGGATGCCAAGTCATAAACGGAGCGGTTTGAATTCCGACCGATTGCAGTTCCCGTTTAAAAGCGTGTTTGTTATCTAAAGTTGAACTATTTAAAGGATTGTGACCGACATAAGGCATTCCCAACATTTCCAACAAGGCGGGAGTGTGACAAACTGGATTGTAGCCTTGGACTCCTCCAGTATTCAGCCACACTAAATGAATTTTTCTTTGTTTTAGTTGTTCCGGCAAGTTCATGTCGTCAGGGATGACAAAGACTTGCTTGAAGCCAATTTCGGCTAATGCTTGGGCAATCTCGCGGGCGACTATTTCGTAACTCTTCCAAGAGCGGGGATTGTGAGTTTTGTAAATGACAGATCCAGCGCGATCGCAGTCGCCACCGAACACCACAGCAATCCGCAGTTTAGCAAACAGCACCTCTAAATATTGAGGCAGCAAACTAAAGTCGTAATTCCAGATATTCATACCAATTGATGTTTTAACCATTTGATTCTTGCCTTTGCGTTTCATTTTTTGTCGGCAGAACCGCTAGATTTTGCCAAATATATTCCTGCCAAAACTACGGAGAAAGCCAACCAATTAAACAAGCTCAAATTTTCGGAAAATAGCATCCAGGCAAAAATCGCCGTAATTACTGGTTCTAGCAGTAGGAAAAGTGCGACAAAACCCGATGACAAAGTGCCGAGACTGTGGATGAGAAGTCCTTGGCCAAAAGCTTGACAAATCACGGCCAAGGCAATTACAGTTAGCCATCCCTCCCAAGAATAAGGGAAAATTCGATCGCCCTCCAGCAAAACTAGGGGCAAAATCAAGATGCTGCCAATCAAACAGCGCCACATCAATATAGTTGTCGCCGGGAATTTGGTTCGCAAATCTTCCGCAATCAGCAGATTTGCTGCATAAAACATCGCCGATAACAAAGCAGCAATGTCCCCGGTAAAATTTTCTCCGGCGATTTGCAAGTCGGTAGTGCCGATCGCGATCGCACCTGACAAAGCCACCATCAGTCCCAGCAAAAACCTGCTGTCAAAACGCCGTCCCAACAGCAGCCATCCCCCCAAAGTAGTAAATAAAGGAGTTAAGTTGCGAAGTACGGTAGAATTAGCGACATTAGTTTGAGTTAGCGACCAGGCCCAAAAACCGAGAGAAGCAGAAGAAACCACGCCGACGGCTGTTAATAGCATCACATCCTTCAGAGTGTAGTTCGATCGCCCTTCAACTTCAGCCCCAGACATTCGGCGGCGCGCTTCTCCCGCACCGTTCCACA
>JBDTEI010000216.1:0-5663 GCA_039922675.1 Microcoleus sp. | reverse complement strand
TCAAATCAAAAAATGTCCACCCTGTAGTCGAACTAAATCCAAAACAGGCATTTGAAGGCAGCGGAATGTTGATTTTTCTATCAAACCAGAGACGAACAGCTAACACGTCAACAGCAACCAAATTCATTACGTCCCGAAATTCTTGGCGACTTTGCAAAGCTGGGCTGCTGCTGATAATTTTTTGCATTCCCGTGACGCCAACTGCAAAAATAACTGCATCTGCCTCGAAGGTTTCTTCACCACAGACAACGCCCGTCGCTCGGTTGTTGCTGTCAACAATTAAATCAGTAACTCGCTGATTTGTTAATACTTTAGCGCCGATTTGTTCTAGTCGTTCTAACCAGGGGCGAAAGATTTTTTCTCCTACAGTTCCACGACACCAAACTACATCAAAATCCGGTTGGTGTGCGAGAATGAAATAATAAAGCATTCCCAAAGCTGCGGCCGCCGAACACTGTTCTCCGGGTGCAAATAAACCTACTAATAACATCGGCTCAAAAGCATCGCGGTACAGCCTCGCAGATACGCCAAACTGTTTGAACAATTCGCGGGCTGTGACGCGATCGTACCTGCGCCAAGCTTCGTCAGAGTTGTCGAAATCTAGGACGGCGTAGAGTAATGGTAACGCTGAAAGGCGATCGACTAATGGCAGTCTTTTAAATCGCGTGTATAGGAAGGTTCCTAACGGTGTAGGAAGTCGCGGTTCGTCCTGAAATATGGGCGATTCTACTTCCAAGCCTGCGGGGGAATACTGACAAGAACGAGTCCAAGGCGTGAATGGATCGAGTCCTAATTCCTTGACTAATGAAAAGATATTTTTGTAGGGATACCAGAAGCCGTGAATGCCTGCTTCTACGGAACGCCCGCCTGCGGTTTTCCACCCCGCGACTAAGCCTCCCGGCTGAGGCCCTGCTTCTAATAAAGTTACGTCATAGCCTTGCTGTGCTAGGTGATAGGTAGCGCCTAAACCCGCCCATCCGGCACCGACTATGACTATTTTGGGCGTTGTCGATTCTGCTGACATTGCGTACCTCTTGATTGTTTATTAATGATGACATGATTTATAAAATGCGGATTTAATATAAAATGTGTGGGATTATTAGTCCTATACGCACGGGTAACCACACACCCTGATGAAATCGCTCCTTCCCAATCGAAAATCGAAAATCGAAAATCGAAAATTGTATAACCTGTTGCTGCTATTATTTCCCGCCAGCGCATGGCTGATCGTTTTCTTCATTCTGCCGGTGCTAATTGTACTTTTATACAGTTTCTTAGAACGCGGTACTTACGGCGGTGTTACTTGGGTATTTACTCTCAGCAACTACCAGCGTTTGTTCAGCGGAGTTTTCTTAGGGGTAATTGGGCGATCGCTCTTTTTGGGTTTTTTGACAACTGCCGCTTGTTTGTTGGTCGGCTATCCCCTCGCATTCTTCATCGCCACCCGTCCTCCCCGCTGGCGAAATGCCTTGCTTTTGCTGGTAATTATTCCATTTTGGACTAATTTTTTGGTGAGAACCTACGCCTGGATCATGCTGCTGCGAAGCGAAGGAGTAGTTAACACAGCCCTGCAAAGCCTGCATTTGATTAACGAACCGTTAAACTTGCTGTTTACGCCTTTTGCTGTGGCGATCGGTCTGATTTACGGCTATTTACCTTTCATGGTTCTGCCTTTATATTCTAGCATAGAACGCTTCAATTTTTCATTAGTTGAAGCAGCTCAAGATTTAGGGGCGAACGATATTCGCACTTTTTGGCGCGTCTTTTTGCCATTGACCACTCGCGGCATTGTTGCTGGCTCAATTTTGGTTTTTGTTCCCGCAGTTGGAGCTTTCATCACACCGGATATATTGGGCGGTTCTAAAACAATTATGGTGGGAAATTTGATTCAAAATCAGTTTATGAAATCCCGAGATTGGCCTTTTGGTTCGGCACTTTCTATGCTGCTGACGGCAATTATATTGATTCCTGTTTTAATTTATTTTCGTGTCTCTGATGAAACTCAATAAGCGCTCGGTGCGCCCATAAGCACCATACAGGGTAAAACACGCAAATTACTAATGACTAATGCCCAATGCCCAATGACTATTGACTAATGACTAAAATAAAACTAGATTTGCTCGTGCGTGCGATCGGCAAACAGTGGCTTTGGCTACAAGCTGCACTAGCATTTGCCTTTCTCTACTTACCAATCCTAATCTTGATTGTTTACTCCTTCAATACTTCCAAATTTAACGCCGTCTGGCGCGGTTTTACCCTCGATTGGTACGGCAGCTTGTTTAGCAATGCAGGTGCGACTCTTGCTACCAGCAGCAGTGCCGGAATTTTGCCAGCACTCAACAACAGCTTGCTAATTGCAGCGATTTCCACTGTGTTGGCGACAATTTTCGGTACAATGCTGGCGCTAGCACTGGAGCGCTTTCATTTTCCGGGACGCAAAGGGGTAGAAGCTTTGCTGTTTTTGCCGATTATTATGCCCGAAATTACGATCGGCATTTCGCTGCTAGTTTTCTTTACCCTAGTATTTCGGATCGTAGAAAATCTCACGGGAATTCACCTCAATCTCGGCTTACCTACAGTAATTATCGGTCATGTTGTCTTTAATATTTCCTTTGTGACGATTACTGTCAGGGCGCGTTTAGCAGAACTCGATCCTCAATTAGAACAAGCAGCCTTTGACTTGGGTGCTAACGAATGGCGGACTTTTTGGCGCATCACTTTCCCTCTAATTTGGCCCGGTATTTTCAGTGCGGCACTGCTGGCTTTTACTCTGTCGCTAGATGATTTTGTCGTGACATTCTTTACCACTGGTGTCGGTTCCATGACGCTGCCGCTATTGGTTTACGGCATGATAAAATTTGCAGTAACACCAGCGATTAATGCTATTTCAACTTTGATGTTGCTAGCTTCTTTACTGCTGGTTGTATCGTCGCTCAGAGTTCAAAAAAGTTAAAATATTTGCTTTTTGTGTCATAATTAATTTCGCCTACAACTAACAAAACCCATGAAACGCCTTCTGACTTTCTTACTTTTGTTTGTGATGAGTGCAACGGTGGTTTTCGCATGCAGCCGCACAGGTGGCAACCAGCAAGTCCTCAGCATTTACAATTATGCAAGTTATATCGCCCCAGAAGCGATCGCCCAATTTGAAAAAGAAAACAATGTTAAAATTCAATACGATACTTTCGAGAACAGCGACGCACTCTATGCCAAACTCAAACAGGGAAATCCCGGTTATGATGTAATATTTCCCGCCGATTATATGGTAAGAATCATGGCAGCAGATAATATACTTGAGCCGTTAGATCTCGCCAAAATTCCCCACAAAACAAATCTCGATTCGAGATGGATGAATCAAACATTTGACCCTGGCAATAAATATTCCTTGCCCTATCAGTGGGGAACTATGGGAATTGGCTACAACATCAAAGCAACCAAGGGCGAAATCAACAGTTGGGCGGCGATGTTCGATGCTAAATATAGCGGAAAAATAGCATGGCAAGATGATGCTAGATACACGTTTGCAGCAGTTTTAATATATTTAGGATTTGACCCCAATACAACTAATCCCGAAGAAATTAATAAAGCTCGGGACTTGCTTATTAAAAATAAAAATATCATTGCCGCTTTTGTCCCAGACACGGGTCAAACTCTGCTGGATCAAGGAGAAGTTAATCTGACAATGGAATGGAGCGGCGATATTTTTCAGGTGATGAAAGATAATCCTAATCTCCGCTATGCTATTCCGAAAGAAGGAACAATTGTCTTTTCTGATAATATGGCAATTCCCAAAGGTGCACCGCACAAAGAGTTAGCTGAAAAATTTATTAACTTTGTTTTGCAGCCAGAAGTAGGTGCTAAAATTTCTAACTTTACTCACTTTGGCTCGCCGAATAAAGCAGCTATAGACAAAGGTTTAATTGACCCGAAAGATTTGAAAAATCCCCAAATTTACCCGCCGGCTGAGGTGTTTGCTAAAATGAAATTCTTGCAGGATGTCGGGAAAGCAACCGCATTGTACGATCGAGCTTCGACGGAAGTTAAAGCAGGGGCAGGAAAGTAAGCTGTTTCACATTTAAATTGCATATTTGGGGTGATGCTTGAAGCCTACCCCACAATAGACCTCTTGCAAAAATCCGAAAATAACCTGAAACCATCTGCGTCAATCGGTGTTTATATGCCCGATATCTGCGGTTGCTCTATGACTCGAAGATTTTTGCAAGAGGTCTAATAAAATAAATAGTGTGATTATTTATGGATCGGCAATTTTAACTGCTTCCAAGGCTCTACCTCGGCTGGAAAACAGGAGGCAGATCCTCTGGATCTGCCTTACCAGGAAAAGCCTGGTAACGAGTAGAAAGCGAGTAACTAACTGTAGGGTGCGTCAGGAGGAAAATTATTCAGTATCTCGTCAGAACATTCAGCCCGCTCCGCACCCTACAATAACAAAAAATTAAATTCAAATGCAGAATAGACTAATCGCTGACACACCCTAGCAGGATAGATAATCATGCACGCCGTCGAAATTTTAGACGTTTCCAAAGTATTTAAAAGTGATCGCAGTCAAGATTTCTTAGCTGTAGACAATATTAACCTGCAAATTGGCGATCGCGAATTCTTTTCTTTGCTCGGCCCTTCCGGCTGTGGCAAAACTACAACTTTGCGAATGATTGCGGGTTTTGAAACTCCCACAGCGGGCGAAATTTACATTCAGGGCGAACCGATGCAAAATCGCCCGCCATTTCACCGCCCAGTGAATACGGTATTTCAAAACTATGCTTTATTTCCGCACATGACCGTAGCACAAAATGCTGCATTTGGGTTGGAAATGGAAAATTTGCCTCCGCAAACAATTCGCGATCGCGTGGCGCGAGCTTTAGCATTAGTAAAGTTAACAGATGTAGAAAAACGCTATCCCCGCCAACTCTCAGGGGGACAGCAGCAGCGAGTAGCACTGGCGAGGGCGTTGGTCAAAGAGCCTGCTGTTTTGCTGTTGGATGAACCTCTAGGAGCGCTGGATTTGAAGTTGCGCAAAGAGATGCAATTAGAATTAAAAAAAATGCAGCGACTATTGGGAATTACATTTATTTATGTAACTCACGATCAGGAAGAAGCGCTCACAATGTCGGATAGAATTGCTGTGATGGAGGGAGGAAAACTGCAACAAGTTGGGACGCCTGTTGATATTTATGAATATCCTAAAACGCGGTTTGTTGCTGATTTTATTGGGGACAGCAATTTCTTAACCGGGCGAGTAGTAGAAAAGCAGCAGGGGAAAATAGTAGTGTTGGTTGACCAGGAGTTGCCTGTGTTAGTTGCGACAGCAGAAAATTTGCCTGCGGGGAAAGTTGTTACCTTGGTGTTGCGGCCAGAAAAAGCCACTATTTACCCGGCTAATTATGAGGCTGAATATAGCTGGCCGGGAGTAGTAGAAGAGGCCATTTATATTGGCACTGATACGCGCTATAGGGTGCGCCTGACTGCTAAAAGCTCGATCGCCCTTCGCCGACAAAACTTGCACAGAGATGACTTACAGCGGCACAAAGTGGGTGATAGCGTTCGAGTCGCCGTGCCGCCGGAAAGTATCTGCATTTTTTGAAACGTCCTGCTGAATTCGCTCTCTCTTACTGCGGTGATGGCGAGGGACTCTCAGCCCCGGGCGA